>JAGYOC010000171.1 GCA_018399795.1 Dehalococcoidales bacterium | reverse complement strand
AACGTTTTTCTTTATAAAAGGCAAGAGGCCTTCTTTGCTGAGAAAGGAGAGGGGTAAAGCTTTGGGCAATATAAACGTAGCTATAATAGGGGTGGGTAATTGTGCCTCATCCCTGGTACAGGGGGTCCATTACTATAAGAAAGCCAGGGAAAACGAGTTCGTCCCCGGTTTGATGCATGTCAACCTGGGCGGTTACCGCATCAGCGATATCAATTTCGTAGCCGCTTTTGATATCAATAAGTCGAAGGTGGGCAAGGACCTGTCGGAAGCTATCTTCGCTTCCCCGAACAACACCTACAAATTTACCGATGTTCCGGCAAGTGGAATAAAGGTTCAGAGGGGTATGACCCATGATGGTCTGGGGAAGTATCTCTCTCAGAAAATCGAAAAGGCGCCGGGCTCGACTGCAGATATTGTCGGGATACTGAAGGAAACCAAGACCCATGTGGTGCTCAATTATTTGCCGGTCGGAAGTGAAGAGGCGACCAAGTGGTATGTTGAGCAGGTACTCTCTGCGGGTTGTAGCTTCATCAATTGTATCCCCGTATTTATCGCCCGTGAGAAATACTGGCAGAAGCGTTTTGAGGAAAAGGGGTTGCCGGTGATAGGCGATGATGTCAAATCTCAGGTTGGGGCGACAATTGTCCACCGGGTATTGGCCAGGCTATTCAGAGAGCGCGGCGTTAAACTACTGAGGACATATCAGCTTAATTTCGGTGGCAATACCGACTTTCTCAACATGTTGGAGCGGGAACGTCTGGAGTCCAAGAAGATATCCAAAACCAACGCGGTCACCTCACAGCTTGACTACCAGATGGACCCCGACGATATCCACGTGGGTCCCAGTGATTACGTGCCCTGGCTGGATGACCGTAAGTTCTGCCATATCCGGATGGAAGGGCAGACCTTCGGTGATGTTCCCCTGGACCTGGAACTGAAACTCGAGGTATGGGACAGTCCTAACTCGGCGGGAGTGATTATTGACGCGATACGGTGCTGCAAGCTTGCCCTCGATTGTGGGATCAAGGGATCATTGACGGCTCCCTCCGCTTACTTTATGAAGTCACCGCCGGTACAATATAGTGATGATGAGGCCCGCCGCATGGTCGAAGATTATATAACCGGTTGCCGGCAGGCCGGACAGAAGAGCAGTGCTACTCAGCAATAGCCGGAGTGAGGTGAGGGGTTGGCCAAAAACAGATGAAGATAGCATTGGTCTCGCCTTATGATTTTGCCCACCCTGGCGGGGTGGTAAACCATATCTGTGCACTGGGCTATCGCCTGACCGAAATGGGCCAGGAAGTAAGGTACATAGCGCCTGCTTCCAGGAACGTCGATTCCTTTGATGAGAGGCTTATTACTGTCGGCAAGGCGCGGCCCATTCCTGCCAGCGGTTCCATCGCACGCGTCTCCATATCGCCCATGCTATCAACCAGGATAACGGAGATTCTGGAGAGGGAGAAGTTCGATATTATCCATCTCCACGAGCCACTGATGCCCATGATGTGCACGACCGTGCTTCGGATGTCCGGCACGGCAAACGTGGGTACCTTTCATGCCTTTGACGGCAAGGGATACTATGTTGCCAAACCCTTAAGCCCCTTTTTCTTCAAGAGGTGGTTCAGCAAGCTGGACGGCAAAATTGCCGTGTCCCGGCCGGCAATGGAGTTTGTCAGCAAGCACTATCCGGCGGAATACAGCATCATACCCAATGGTATCGACACCGGCCATTTCCACCCCGGCGTTAAGCCGGTAGAAGAATACCTTGACGGTAAGATGAATATCCTGTTTGTCGGCCGCCTCGAGCCAAGGAAGGGGGCGGACTACCTGCTCAAGGCATACCAGCGGGTAAAAAGGGAGATACCTGAGACCCGGCTTATTATTGTGGGGCCGGGTACCAATCTCCGTTATCGCTACGAGCGGATGGTGAAGAGGAAGGGTATTAAGGATGTGGTTTTTGTCGGCTATTCCAGCTATACCGAACTACCCAGGTACTATAAGACCGCCGACGTTTACTGCGCACCGGCTACCGGCTGGGAAAGCTTTGGCATCGTCCTTCTCGAGGCGATGGCGGTGGGAACGCCGGTGGTGGCATCGAACATAGCCGGTTATGCCAGTATACTCGGCGATGGCGAGGAAGGAATACTGGTGCCACCAAAGGATGATGAACAGCTGGCCCGGTCTCTGGTTTACCTTCTCAGGAACGATTCCCTGAGAGAGGAGATGGGGGTCAAAGGAATACGCAAGGCATCTGGTTATGACTGGAAGAAGGTTTCCCGCAGTGTGCTGGGTTACTACAACAAGGTACTGGGCAGTAAACCGGCCAGCAGGGAGCCTTTCTCGCTGAGAAAGATGATAATGGAAAGTGTAACCGGTCCTTTTGCCAGGGGAAGGGGGCGGAATGGAAAAACTGACCGGAGCCCGTAAATCCGCCTACCATATTACCGGGCCGGCAGTGAGGTTAATGGCCAAGACCGGTGTCACCCCCGATAACCTGAGCTGGATAGGTTTTGCCATAGCGGTAGGGGCGGCCGTCCTGATTGGTACAGGCCACATTTTCATTGCCGGCTTTGTTGTACTCGCCGGTGGTTTTTTTGATATGCTGGATGGGGCCTTGGCTAGATACACCGGTAAGGTGACATCTTCCGGGGCGGTGCTTGACTCTTTACTGGACCGCGTTTCGGAAGCGCTGCTTCTGCTGGGTGTCCTTTTCTATTACGTTTTCTGGGGTGGATGGTCTGGCTTGGGGATAGTACTGGTGGGCCTTGCTATGGTTGCGTCGCCATTGCCCAGCTATATCAGGGCCAAGGCGGAAGCGAGCGGGCTTGATTGCAAAATAGGGCTTTTCACCAGGCCGGAGAGGGTTATCGTTCTGGCGGTAGGGCTCCTGGCAAGCTATGTGAGCAACTCTCTGTATATCGCTCTTGCCATCATAGCGGTTTTCAGCTTTGTTACTGCCGGACAGAGATGGCTCTATGTACAGAAGCGGTTGGCGAATAGATGTGGCGATGGGGGGTGAGCTCAGAAGCAAAATATTCGCCGGGGGTAGTTCGGGCTTTGTCCCGGATTGCCATCGGTTCAATGACTCAAGGGGGAAGGAGAAATAATGTCGGTTACAGCGGTTATCGGGGCACAATGGGGAGATGAAGGAAAGGGCAAGATAGTAGACCTTTTGGCGGAAAGGGCCAAAGTAGTGATACGCTTCTCCGGTGGAGATAACGCCGGCCATACGGTTATCAACCAGTATGGCGAGTTTGGCATGCACCTGATACCCTCGGGGATATTCTATCCCGGCGTCACCTGTATCATTGGTAACGGCGTGGCCATCAACCCCGAGGTGCTTATCGGTGAAATCGACAGCCTGGAGCAACGCAATGTGGATACCGGCAGGCTCTACATCAGCGATCGTGCACACCTCATTATGCCCTATCATACCCTTCTGGATGGACTCGAGGAGGATTCCAGGGGCGGTAAAGCTATAGGGACAACGCGCAAGGGTATTGGTCCTGCCTTTGCCGATAAAATGGCCCGGCTTGGTATCAGGGCCGGTGAGCTGCTGGAAAAGGAAGCTCTGAGGGAGAGGCTGGGCACCATCCTGGAGAGCAAAAACGCTCTTTTGAGCCGTGTGTACGGTGTGGACCCTCTCTCACTGGACGAAATATATGAGCGATATTGCCGCTACGGGGAAATATTGAAGCACCGTATCTGCGATACGATAGTGATGGTGGAAGAGTTCCTGAATAGGGGTGATGCCATTATGCTTGAGGGAGGACAGGGGGCATTGCTTGACCCGGACTTCGGCACCTATCCCTATACCACCTCATCATCACCCCTGGCCGGTGGCGGCTGCCTGGGCAGCGGTATTGGCCCCAACCGCATTGATAATATACTGGGTGTGGTCAAGTCCTATTGCACCCGGGTGGGTAGTGGCCCGATGCCTACCGAGCTTACCGGCGAAACCGGGGACTCCATCCGGGAACGGGCCCACGAGTACGGCACCACCACGGGCAGACCACGCCGCTGTGGCTGGTTCGATGCTGTTGCCACCGGCTTCAGCGCCTCGGTTAACAGCCTGAGCGGCATTGCTCTTACCCGTCTTGATGTTCTGGATGCACTGCCGCAGGTGAAAATATGTACCGGATATGAATTAAACGGCAGAGTAGTGAAGTACTTTCCCGCCAGCGTGACGGCGCTGGGCAAGTGTAAGCCCGTTTATGAAGAGCTGCCTGGCTGGCAGTGTCCCATTGGTGATATCCGCAGTTACGAGGATCTGCCTTTGGAGGCCAGGCAATACGTAGCCAGACTGGAAGAGCTTGTTTCCTGTCCGGTTAAAATTGTCTCGGTGGGTGCCGAAAGGGAGCAGACCATTTTCAAGGAACCGCTCTCTTTCTGATTGCGAATTACGGGATATATACCTGATGTACCAGGAGAAATCCACAGAGGTTGTCTGCTTCCTTCATCGTAAAGGAAGATCGATTTTGTAGTCCTTCAGCGTTTCCCTTATGAAGGCTGCCGCCTTTTCATCGGGTGGGGTAAGGGGTAGGCGTGGGTCGCCGACCGGAAAGCCGATGTGGTTCAGGGCGTACTTGGTCGGGATCGGGTTGGCCATTACGAAAAGGGCATTGACCAGGGGCAGAAGGCGGCGGTGGCTCGCGGCGGCGGTGGTGGTATCCCCTGCCAGGAAACTATCAATCATCTGCTTTATCTGATTGCCGACCACGTGGGAGACAACGCTGATGACGCCGTAACCGCCCAGCGCAAGTATGGGAATCGTATCGGTGTCGTTGCCGCTCCATACCAGGAAATCATCCGCGGTACCTTCGATAACTCTGGCTACCTCCTGCATGTTACCGCTCGCTTCTTTCAGGCCGACTATATTGTCTATCTGGCTCAGGCGTATGATGGTTTCGGCAGAGACGCTGACCACGGTACGCGAAGGGACATTGTACAGGATGCAGGGCAGGCCGGTGCTTTCTGCAATGGCCCGGAAATGCTGGTACAGCCCTTCCTGGGAAGGCTTGTTGTAGTAGGGTACCACCAGAAGACAGGCATCGACGCCGATTTCCTCTGCTGCCCTGGTTGCCTCGATAGCCTCCGCCGTGCTGTTGCTTCCTGTGCCGGCAATTACTACTCCGCGCCCGGCTACTGCTGACTTCACCTCGGCGAAGAGGCGTCTCTCCTCATCCCGGGTAAGGGTGGGCGATTCACCTGTGGTTCCCACCACCACCAGCCCCTCGCTACCCGAGTCAAGGAGGGCCAGGGCTAGCTTCCTGGCCTGATCGTAATCTACCTCTCCCTTATCGTTGAAGGGGGTTACCATTGCTGTTATCAGTCTTCCCGCTTCTATCATTATTTGCCCTCCCCCGGGTGCAGCCATTCCCTTTTAATCATCTCCTCGGCAATCTGGACGGTGTTCAGGGCTGCCCCCTTGCGAAGATTATCGGCAACAACCCACATAACCAGACCGGTGGCACATGAGGCATCCTGGCGGATACGGCCGACGAATACCTCGTCGGTACCGGCCGAAGGCCATGCCTGCGGGTAGAGGCTTATCGAGTTATCGTCGAGCAGCTTGACCCCCGGAGCCTGGGCCAGAATCCGGCTGGCATCGTCGGGGGACATTGCACTGGCGAACTCGATGCTGATAGCCTCGCTGTGGCCGGTGTACACGGGGACCCGTACGCAGGTGGCTGAAATGGCAATTTCATCGGTGTGCATTATCTTCCTGGTTTCCTCCACCATCTTCCATTCCTCTTTGGTGTAGCCGTTATCCAGGAAAACACCTATCTCGGGCAGGGCATTGAATGCTATCTGGTGGGGATAGACGTGCGGAATCACGCCCTGGCCGTTCAGAATTTGTCTTGTTTGCGTGGTAAGCTCGTCTATGGCGGCTTTGCCGGTTCCTGAAACTGCCTGGTAGGTATCGACGACTATCCGTTTGATGGGGTTAACTCTGTGCAGGGGATCGATGGCCACTACCATCTGGATGGTGGAGCAATTGGGGTTGGCGATAACGCCGTTATGCCGCTGGATATCCTCGGGATTGACCTCAGGTACCACCAGAGGCACCTTCGGGTCCATGCGGAAGGCCGAGCTGTTATCGACGACCACTGCCCCGGCCCTGACGGCCAGCGGCGAGAAATAGTGGCTGACCTCGGCTCCGGCGGAAAACAGGGCGATATCTATTCCGTGGAACGAATCGGCGGTGGTTTCCCTGACCTCGATGTCCTTGCCGGCAAAAGTCACCTTTTTGCCCGCAGAGCGGTCGGAAGCGAACATTTCAATCGATTCTATCGGGAACATGCGCTGCTCAAGGATCCTGATGAATTCGTGGCCGACGAGGCCGGTGGCCCCGACTATGGCTAGTTTATAACTCTTCAAGATTATCCCTCCAGACCGAGCAGGCTATCCAGACCATAGATAAGCCCCTGATGCCGGACCACTTTTTCAATAGCCATTATCACTCCGGGCATAAAGCACTCCCTGCTGATGGTATCGTGGCGTATGGTCAGTGTCTGACCGGGACCGCCCAGTATTACCTCCTGGTGTGCGAGCAGCCCGGGCAGCCTGATGCTGTGTATGTTTATTCCCTCCAGCTCTTCCCCCCGGCTGGGGTGTTGCCCCTTCTGTTTCGCCGGGGTAAACGGTTTGTTGCGGGCCGATGCCATAGACTGGGCGGTGGAGAGGGCTGTACCCGAAGGGGCATCGACCTTCCGGTCATGGTGTAGTTCAATAATCTCGGCATGGTCCAGATATTTACCGGCTATTCTGGCCAGGTGCATCATCAGTACCGCCCCCAGGGCGAAGTTGGGCGCTACCACTGCCCCTATGCCGCGGTCCCGGGACAGACGGCTGATCTCGTCAACTTCATCTTTGCTCAGGCCCGTGGTTCCTATTACCAGGTTTATTCCTCTGGCGGCGGCGGTGCGTGCTGCTGGCATGGCAGCCTGGGCCACGGTGAAATCCACCAGCACTTCTGCCTGATATTCCTTGAGCAGCTGCTCCAGGTCCGGTGACAGGCTCACGCTGCCGGAGCCATCTGGCAGGGGCAGGCTATCTCCGGAGGCATTCATGTCTACGGCGCCGGCTATCCGCATCCCATCCTGGCGGCAAACGGCGCTTACTACCTCACTGCCCATTTTGCCCAGAGCCCCGTGTACCACTACTCGAACCGGTTCGGTCATAGGTGCTACTACATCCTTTTCCCTGAGCTATTTCTGGGGTTGCCGCCCGGTCTGTTCCTGTGGTTCGGCTCCGGTTTGCCGGACGACCTGCCTGCTGTCTTTGCCCCGCCGGTTTTACTGCCCTCGTCTCTCTGTGAGGTTTCGAAAGCAGCCCGCCTTGACAGGTTGATTCTCCCCATCCGGTCGATTTCGGTCACCTTTACCGTAATCTCGTCACCGACCTTGACCACATCCTCGACACAGGCCACGCGGTGGTCGGCCAGTTCGCTGATATGTACCAGGCCTTCCTTGCCGGGCAGTATTTCGACGAAGGCACCGAAGTTCATCAGGCGCATTACCTTGCCCGTATAGATGGCACCCACCTCGACCTCCCTGGTAAGGCTGTTAATCATATCGATGGCCTTCTGGGCAGCTTCGCTGTCTGCAGAGCCGATAAGTATGGTGCCGTCATCTTCGATGTCAATACTCACCTTGGTTTCTTCCGTAATCGCCCTGATGGTTTTACCCTTGGGACCGATAACGGTGCCGATTTTCTCCGTGTCTACTTTGAGCTTGTATACCCGGGGCGCGTATTGGCTCAACTCGCTTCTGCTGGTGCTGATGGTCTTGCCCATTACATCCAGGATGAAAAGGCGGGCCTCACGGGCCTGGTGCAGTGCCTGGCGCAGGATTTCCATGTTCAGTTTCTTGACCTTGATATCGAGCTGCAGAGCAGTAATCCCCTCCACTGTGCCGGCGACCTTGAAGTCCATATCGCCGCACGCATCCTCCGCGCCTTCGATGTCTGTCAGGACGGCGAACTCATCCTCGCTGCCGGTGATTACGCCCATGGCGATGCCGGCAACTGCCCTTTTTATCGGTATCCCGGAATCCATCAGGGACAGGCTCGAGGCGCAGACGCTGGCCATGGAGGTGCTGCCGTTGGAGCTCAGTACCTCGGATACCAGGCGGATGGTATAGGGGAATTCGTCGCTATCGGGAAGTATCGGCAGGAGGGCCCGTTCTGCCAGGGCGCCGTGACCAATCTCCCGACGTCCCGGCGAGCCCAGCCGCTTGACTTCGCCTACGGAAAACGGGGTGAAGTTGTAGTGGTGCATGAAGCGTT
>JAGYOC010000170.1 GCA_018399795.1 Dehalococcoidales bacterium | reverse complement strand
GCGGCATCTGCGGGGACGATTACCCTGAAACCGGGCAGCGCCCCTATCAGGGCCAGATCCTCGATGGATTGATGTGAGGTTCCGTCTTCCCCGACACTGATGCCGCCGTGGGTGGCCACTATCTTGACGTTAAAAAGCGGCTGCGCCACCGACATCCGTATCTGGTCGAAGCAGCGGCCGGGGGCGAATACCGCGAAGGTACTGACGAAGGGTACCTTCCCTGAAGCGGCCATTCCGGCGGCAATACCAATCATATCCTGCTCGGCAATTCCGCAGTCGAAAAATCGCTCCGGGAACTCGCTCCCGAAATATTTGGTCATCGTTGAACTGGCCAGGTCAGCATCCAGCACCACGATATCCGGGTTTTCCCTGCCCAGCTCGAGCAGGGTCTGGCCGTAGGTTTCACGCAGGGATACCTTACCGGGCATTTTACTGTAGCTCCTTCAGTGCTGTTTCTACCTCTTCCGGACTGGGGGCTTTGCCGTGGAAGCCAACCTGGTTTTCCATAAAGCTTACCCCTTTTCCCTTGACGGTGCGGGCAAGGATTACCGATGGCCTGCCCTTAATCGACTTGGTTTGCTCAAGGGCATCCGTAATGGCATCAAGGTCGTGACCGTCAACAACCGACGTGTGCCAGCCGAAGGCCTGCCACTTATCTGCAAACGGCTCCAGGTTCATTATCTCATCGCTCCAGCCATCAAGCTGAAGTCCGTTCCTGTCCACGATAGCCACCAGGTTGTCTACCCCGAAATGGGCAGCTGCCATGGCAGCCTCCCAGACCTGTCCCTCATTGCACTCCCCATCGCCGAGGAGGGTGTATATTCTATAGTCACGTGAATCGAGCCGGCCGGCCAGAGCAATGCCTGTGGCAATGGAAAGCCCCTGTCCCAGGGCGCCTGCCGTTACCTCGACACCGGGAGTTAGACGGCAGTCGGTGTGACCCTGAAGCCGGCTGCCAAACTTTCTAAGGGTGAGCAGTTCTTCAACCGGGAAATAGCCACACTCGGCGAGTGCAGCGTAAAGCAGCGGTGCGGCATGGCCCTTGCTCAGTATAAATCTGTCGCGCCCGGGCCAGCAGGGCTCCTGTGGCTTGTGGCGCAGGATGCCGAAATAGAGCGCTGTGACAATCTCCACCGCGGAAAGGGAGCCGCCGGGGTGACCGCTACCTGCCGCACCTATCATAGAAATGATATGGCGGCGCAATCTTTTCGCCATTGCTAGCATCTCTCGATTCGAGAGCGACACAAAAACCCCGGCCTCTGTACTGTCTGCCGGGGTTTTCCCTGAGTGGCCTGGTTGCGATTGCGACAATTGATATAATACCTCTCTAAAGTCTCCATAATTATACTATGGCTATATTGGCTGCGTCCAGAAGAAATACTGCGGCGGTTGTTTTTCTTGCTTGCGGGCCCCTGGATTTGAAACATACACTGCTTTCCTCTATAATTATTTCCGGTATGAGCAGGCTTATAGAGCAATTGAAGCGCACTTCACTGGGCGGTCCTCAGGCTATTGGCTTCCGGACAGGACAGATGGGTTCAACCCGGCCGAGATTGCCGCTGGTTGCCTGCCTGTCTCAGGAAGGTTGTGGTGACCTTGCCGGCTATAGCGATAGCATTGATGCTGCTTTGATACCTGTCTGCGGTAAAAAGTCAGATTCTGTCAGCTTCCGGGGTTGTTCCCAGACTTTACCCGGTATTTCCTGGGGTGGCTGGCTCAAGCGGGAAGGTAAGGGCAAGGTTAGCCTCAAGGGAATTGACTGCGATTTCTTCGTTTTTCCGCTTGATACACCCCCGGGAGTTATGCAGGATACAGAAGCCGGTAAATTACTGGCGGTTGACTCTTCCCTGGTTGGAGGGGGCCTGGCCGGAACGGTTGATAAGCTGCCGGTTGATGCTGTGCTCCTCGCTGATAAAGGTGATAAAGATTTCTCGCTTACCTGCCGTTACCTGATGCTGGTCCACTATTTTGCTGCCCTGCTGACCAAGCCTTTTATGGTCAGGGTACCGGTAAAAATTAACAGCTATGAAATCGCATTGCTCTGGGAAGCCGGGGCGGATGGTTTACTGGTTATGGTGGAATCAGCTCGGAGCCTGGGTTCAGTCAGGAAGCTCAGGGCAGAGCTGTATAAGGCGGAGCTACCGTCGCGGCGCAAGCAGAATGCGGCAAGGCCCATATTACCCCGGGTTGGAGGTGAAAGGGCTGAAGAGGGTGAGGAAGAGGAAGAGGACGAATAAAATAAATAGAGGCCTACTTTTTCAGCAGGCTTTTTATCAACCTGAGTTCATCTCTGATCAGCCTGGGAGTGAGAAATTGTTCCGTAATAATTCTGTTTCCCTCTGATCCGAGTCTCTGGCGCACCTCCGGGTTATGCAGAAGGAATACCAGTTTTTCGGCACATTCCTCGACACTGTCTACCAGATATTCGCTTAGTTCTCCGGTCATCTGTAGTGGAATGCCGCCGGCATTGCCGGCCACTACCGGCGTTTCTTTCCATAGCGCTTCTGCAACTACTAGCCCGAAACCCTCCCGTATCGATTTCTGGACCACGATGTCACTGGCCCGCTGGAAGGCGTTGACCTCCATATTGCCCATTCCGGTCAGGTTGGAATAGACACGAATATCTTCATCCTTATTGGCCTCGGTATTGATATCGGCGTACATATCCACGGATTCCGGGTCGTCCTGGGCAAAGCTGCCGATCATAGCCAGTTGCAGACCCGGGATTTCTTCCTTGGCCAGACGGTAGGCGGCTATGGTGCCGAAGGGGTCCTTCCACTTGTCGAAACGTGATACCTGGGTGATAATGGGGCGTTTGCCGTCAAAGCCCAGGTTTTCCACAAGCTCCCGGCAAAGCTCGCGCTTGATATACATATTCTTTGACGTGAAGGCACATATTGCCGGAGCCATGGTGGTGATCCTGGCTACATCGAGGGCTTTGGGGATGAATTCTTCCATGATAAATACGGCTGCGTCGTAGCTTTCAACGTAGGGGCGCAAAAATTCCCAGACCGTGGGATCTGGCTGTGAGCTATCGACATGGCAGCGCCATATCCACTTGGCATTGTTCTTGTTGGGCAGGTAATGCCGAAGTGCAGCCGGCTGGGGGTCATTTATAATGAATACATCATAACTTGTATCCAGCTCGCGGGCATTGGTCATGTTATTGGCCAGGTAGGTCCGTCTGGTGCTCGCCTTCTCGATATTCTCGAAAGGTGCACCCTGGAGGGCATTATGAAGACCTTTGGTGATGGTAAAAAAACGTTTGTTGCCGCGTATGACCTGCCAGTCCGCTTTGATACCCAGCCCCCTCAGCATGGGAATGAAGGAGACCAGGAGCTCTGCTACCCCTCCACCGAAGGGGGTTGAGTTGATATGGCAAAGACGCAGCCCTTTCAGTTCCTGACCCAGACTGATTACCTCATCAAGGAGTTCCTGGGGGCAGAGGTCACGGTATCTCTCGATAGCACATACGCCCAGGGAAACCTTATTTAGCATTTGCCATACCTCTGCGATTTAAAGAAACCGGATGCAGACAGGCTTGAGGACTTAATGCTGTGCCATCTGCCAGGATTTACCCTCGGTGATAATCGCCGGAGCGACGACTATCTCGGCGCGGTGCATTTCCTGCATATCCACGGCGCCACATACGCCCATTGCCGTGCGGATTGCCCCCACCAGATTCTGGCTTCCGTCGGTTACGGAGGTGGGCCCGAAGAGGATTCGCTCGAGCGAACCGGTGGTACCGACATTTATTCGCGTCCCTCTTGGCAGGGCCGGGTGGGGGTGGGACATACCCCAGTGGTAGCCTTTTCCGGGCGCTTCCTCGGCTTGAGCCAGGATGGAACCCAGCATAACGGCGTCTGCACCTGCTGTCAGGGCTTTACACAGGTCACCGCCTTTGCGGAAACCGCCATCGGTAATTATGGGGACATAGCGGCCTGACTCGCGCTGGTATTCATCCCTGGCTGCGGCACAATCCATCGTGGCGGTTATCTGTGGGACTCCTATACCGAGTACCTCTCTGGTCGTGCAGGCAGCACCAGGTCCGATGCCAATGAGAATTCCCGAAATGCCCGTTCTCATCAGCTCCAGAGCTGCGCTATAGCTGACACAGTTACCCACTATTACGGGTAGTGTTACAGATTTGCATAATTCGGAAAAGATAAGGCCACGGTAGCTCTTCGAAGTATGGCGGGCTGTGGTAACCGTGGACTGCACAAACAGGATGTCGGCACCGGCCTCACTGACTATGGGGGCGAAGCCCTTGGTATTGGCCGGAGTTACCGATACAGCGCATACTGCGCCGGCCTTCTTTATAGCCCTGATTCGTTCTCCAATGAGGTGTTCCTGTATCGGCTGGGAGTAAATCTTCTGCAGCAGAGCGGTAACCTCGCTATTGGGTGCCCCGGCGATTTCGGATAGAATCTCCTCAGGCCTGTCGTATCGTGTCTGGATGCCTTCCAGGTGAAGTACACCGAGGCCGCCCATCTGGCTCATCAGGATGGCCGTTTTAACGTCGATTACCGCATCCATCGCCGAAGCAATAATCGGGATTGGAAAGGTAGATCCCTCGATGTGAAATTCGGTGTTTACATGGTCCGGGTTGATGGTAACATCTCCGGGAACTATAGCTACTTCGTCAAATCCGTAGGCACGGCGCAACTGACTAAAATGGTTGGGAGACATCTTCCCTTCCTTTCTTAAAATGAGACTATACCAAAGAGCCTATTTTAAAGTCAAGAATCTCCGATACTGACTATATCAGGTTGGCTTGTATGTTAGCTGGTTCATTGGACCTGGAAAATCTTTTAGGGAAACTATCAACCTATTATATATTATCCAGGATTAAAATAACAGTTATGAGGAAAATATCGTCGGTTGTGGACGTAGGTCGAAGGAACGTTTTATAATATCTCGATTGATGGAGATTCAGGAGGCAATGCCGGTTCTTTACCTGGTGGCAACCCCGATTGGTAATCTCGAGGATATTTCCCTGCGTGCTCTGCGTATTCTCAGGGAGGTCGACTTGATTGCGGCTGAGGATACACGGAGGACGAAGCAGCTTCTACGCAAATACGATATATCGACACCTATGACTAGCTACCACGAACATAACAAGGGGGCCAAAAAGGGTTATCTTCTGGGACGTATTGAGTGTGAAAATATTGCTCTTGTCTCCGATGCTGGGATGCCGGGTATGTCCGACCCTGGATATGAGTTGGTGTTGGCGGTCAGTGAAAAAAATATACCGGTCGTGCCTGTCCCCGGACCCTCGGCGGTCATTACGGCGCTGGTTGTCTCGGGGCTGCCAGCCCAGAGGTTTGTTTACCTGGGGTTTTTACCCCGGAAGGCGAAGTCCAGGCTTCAGTTGCTTGAATCGGTGGCCGGTGAAGCCGGCAGCATTGTTGCCCTGGAGTCTCCCCATCGGCTGAGGGGCAGCCTTGGCGATATACAGAGGGTTCTGGGTGACCGCAAGCTGGCCGTTTGCCGTGAATTGACCAAGGTGTACGAAGAGGTATTTCGGGGTACGGTCTTTGAGGCCCTGCAATACTTCGTTCAGCCCAAAGGGGAATTCACTCTGGTTATTGCTGGAAGCGGAGAACGGGACAGGCCACAGGTCACGTCGGAGGTTGAAGAACGGCTGAAAATTATGTTCAGGTCGGGAATGAGGGCTCGTGAAGCTATTGGCAGAATGACTGTGGAAACCGGCATTTCGCGTAAAGAACTCTATAACGTCTGGCTTAGGCTGCAATAACATTCCGCCAGTCGAGCTAGACCAATACGGGAAATCTGAAGAGGGGTGATAGTATATGCATAGAGGGTGTATCTCTCTGGGTAATGTCCGGTGTGATGAGTGCAATTGCATTATTCCGCATTCCGGGCTGTATCTTATTATTGAGGAAGAGGGCGAAGAAAGGTGTCTCTGTCAGCAGTGTAGCCTGGAGAAGGGCTATGCCACCTACAAGGAAGAAAAGGGGGAGAGGATACTGACTTTCTTCACCGATTCGGTTTGAGTGGCGGGATTAGTTATGGGTGAACGGATTTTTATCGGTGTTGCCTGGCCTTATGCCAACGGCTCTTTACATATCGGCCAGATTGCGGGAGCATATCTGCCCCCGGATATATTTGCCCGTTACCACAGAATGAAAGGAAACCAGGTGCTTATGGTTTCGGGTTCCGATCAGCACGGAACACCCATAACGCTTCGGGCAGAAAAGGAGGGCGTTGGTCCGGAAACTATTGCCGCTCGCTATTATGAGGAGTTCCTCGAATCCTGGCGTAAACTCGGTATCTCTTTTGACCTATTTACCTCTACCGGTACCGAGAACCATACCCGGGTGGTTCAGGAGGTCTTCCTCGATCTGCTAGAGAAGGGGTATATATACCGCGATACGGTTTCTCAGCCGTATTGCTCATACTGCCAGCGTTTTCTTACCGATCGTTATATCGGGGGTACCTGCCCCTTCTGTCGGTCGGAAAAGGCGCGTGGGGACCAGTGCGATGATTGTGGCAAACCGCTCAATGCTGCCGAGCTCATACAGCCGAGGTGTTCCTTCTGTGGCCAGTCCCCGGAATTCCGGGACTCGGAGCACTTTTTCCTGAAACTATCTGCCTTCCAGGACCAGC
>JAGYOC010000169.1 GCA_018399795.1 Dehalococcoidales bacterium | reverse complement strand
TAATCTTAAGCGACGTGCGATACGCCCCTCCTCATGGTAAAATTCCCTTATGTGTACACCACAAATATAAGAAAATTCAAGGCTATAAGGTAGCCAAAAATGAATATTTTAACCAATATAGTTAATATATTATGAACTCGGAACTTGGATTAGGCTGCTGGGCCTTTGGCGATGACTATTGGACCTCCTCCGACTCAACCAATTCCCACCGCGAATATGTACGGGTGATTCGTGCCGCCCTGCGGACAGGGATCACTCATTTTGATACCGCTCAAGGCTACGGCAACGGGATTTCCGAACAAGTCACAGGACAGCAGCTGCGTCAGGATCGCCGGTCTGTCAGCATCGCCAGCAAAACCTACCTCCGGCCTGCCTCCACCGTAGAGCAGGGGGTTGAGAAGAGTCTCCGACGCCTCTGTACCGACTATATCGATGTTTTCTACCTTCACTGGCCCAAGCCTTCCCAGGATCTTCGGCCGCAGATTGAAGCCCTGGAAAAGGTTCGCCGGAAGGGTTACATCCGCGCCATCGGCCTAAGTAATTTTTCTGCCCCGCAAATAGAACCTCTTCTGTCGGCGGGACAGATCGATTATTGCCAGTTCGGTTATTCCCTCCTGTGGCGCACCCCGGAACTTAGCCTCGTCCCGTTCTGCAGAAAACACAATATCAATATGGTAAGTTACAGTTCTCTGGCCCAGGGCCTGTTGGCCCACTCCCCCGATTGGGCCGAATCACTGCCCCCCAATGACCCCAGACGACGGCTGCTGTTATTGCAGCCGGATGTTTTTCTCCGCCTGCGGCCGATACTGCAACAGTTATGGGCCTACAGCCGCGAGCTCGGGGTAACCGGAGCCCAACTCGCCCTGGCATGGAACCTGTCGCGCCCGTGGAACCGCTATACCCTGTTTGGGGCCCGTAAGCTTAGTCAAGTTGAAGAGTGTTACCAAGCCACTGGTATTCACCTGCCCCCGAAGCTTATCGAGAAGATAGACGCACTTACCGCCCCTTTGTTACACTTGTGGCCTGAATCGGAAAATATCTTCGGCCATAGGCCTTAAGGAGCTGCTGTGCGCATACCTTCCCAATCCGCTGCCGCAGAAATCGAAATTAAAAAGTCCCGCTTTATTGCCCTGGCAAGCCGCGTGGATTCGGCGGATCAGGCTAAGCAGGAACTTAAGACTGCCTGGGAGGCACACCCCCAGGCCAGCCATATAGTATACGCCTTTCAGGTAGGAAAGCGGGGGGATATCTTTGGCCTGAGTGACGACGGAGAGCCCCACGGCACCGCCGGGCGGCCGGTACTCGAGGTCGTCAAAGGCAGTGGAATAAGCAACCTGCTGATTATGGTGGTCCGTTACTTCGGGGGCACCAAACTGGGGACCGGAGGGCTGGTGAAAGCCTATACCGGCGCAGCTCAGGAGGTCTTAGCCGTCCTCCCCACCGAAGAGCTCATCCAAAAGCGCCGTTTTTTCATTAGCCTTCCCTATTCCCTCTATGAGAAGGTCCGAATGCTGCTTGAATCGCATGCAGCGGATATTGAGGGGGAAGAGTTTTTGACCGAGGTCATACTTACCGGAAAACTCCCCCTGCCTGAAGCCGATACAGTCCAGCAGGCTCTACTCGAATTATCAGCTGGAAAGCTTCAGTTAGAATTTATTGAAGAGAGTGGGTAGAAGCCTCCGGTAAACGATATAGAAAATCACACCACTCTTCATAAAATTCAGCTAACGATTCATAGCCCGGTGGGGCATCACCGCTGATTGGTAGCACCAGACTCACCTGCAGATGATCCAGCGGCTTGAGGGTCCCCATAAAGTTCCACTGACCAGTCACCGGCTCAGAATACTGCATAATGGCTGCCTGCCTCCCCAGCGAAGGTCCATCCATGGAGCAGGTATTTACTATTCCGTCGTTCTCCCACCACAGCTGCGGTTCGGAATCGATCCCGGCGGGCAGCTCTGCTAAGGACCCCATATAACGGGCGAACGGATGCAGCAGCAAACTCATACCCCCCATGGGAACATGATATCCCCCCTCATCTACAGGCATGGTACGGCTGGTTGCCCAGGAAAAATAGTACACATCCCTTTGAGTTGAGGTTCTCTCATTCAGCCGCTGTGCTCCCTGGAGTGACAGGTCGAAGTAACTAAAATCCTCGGTCTGCTTCCAGAGGTCCTCATTAATCACCCG
>JAGYOC010000168.1 GCA_018399795.1 Dehalococcoidales bacterium | reverse complement strand
TAGAGTAGTATACCATACATTTTATATAATAGTATACTAGTTCATGCTGATAGGTATGAGCCCGGTTAGCTTGTCGATGAAGCCGACCAGTACTGATTGAACATCAGATAGCTTCTATAGCCTTTTCCACTTTGAGATCGGGTCTTGCCTCCTTGATTCGATGAGAAATCTAAATACCGACTCCATCATCAGTGCGAATCGGGTTTCCTGCACCTGGGATGAGAGTATTAATCTCTTTTCCCCTGTGCTCAGATGGCGACAACCTCCCTGACCTCCGGTATTCTCTCCTTGAGTATCCTCTCGATACCTTGTTTCAGTGTCATGGTTGACATCGGACAGCCACTGCAGGCACCTTTCAACCTGACCTTGACTATACCTTCAGTTACATCTATCAGCTCGATATCACCACCGTCGGCCTGCAGGTTCGGTCTTATCTGCTCCAGAACTGCCTTTACATCTTCTTTCATTAAATGCCTCTCCTTACCTAACTAATTCAGCATAGTTTTCCTTTATTGTCTCCAGGAAATCGTCCTTTATGGTCCTGGCATTGAACGGACAGTACTGATAAACCCCATACCGTTTACACTTCAAGTCGTCGATGGCAGGCTTTATCCGGTTAGCCTCCTTCTTGTGGTGGCTTCGTAGGGACATATTGCCATATAAAGGCCGCATCCACTGCACAGATATTCGCTGAGGTCGGCCACCGTTTCCTCACAGTCATCACAAGAAGAAGACCAGTCAAAAGCAACCTTTGGTTTAGCCATCTTCACCCTCTTGGTTAATCAGTATTTTACCAATATGCTCGTAATAGTCAACTATTAGGTTAAAACGAAAACCACCACCCGCCACACCTTACGATTGTAAAATGATATTGCTTATAAACTTACATAGTAAGAAAAACCGGTTCCATCCGGAACCAGTGATAAGAACATATCCTTTCATGGTAGTCTATCATTGCATTTTTGGGACTGTCAATAAGTTAACTTGAGGTGTTAGATATTGAAAAGGAAGTTGATAATATCGCCATCCTGTACGGTATATTTCTTACCTTCCAGCCGGAGCAGCCCCTTCTTGCGGGCTTCTGCCAGGCTGCCGCAATTCATCAGTTCCTCGTAGCCGATAACCTCGGCGCGGATGAACCCGCGCTCAATATCGGAGTGGATTTTCCCGGCAGCCTTCAGGGCGCTGGTATCCTTTTTAACCGGCCATGCTCTGACCTCGTCAGGGCCTACGGTAAGGAACGATACCAGTCCGAGCAGCCCGTATGACAGCCTTATGGTGCGTTCCAAGCCGGATTCTGCAATACCGTAACTGCGTCTCATTTCACAGGCCTCGTTTTCGTCCAGCTGGGCAAGCTCCATTTCCAGCTCACCGCAAAGGGTAATGACATTGCAGTTACATCTGGCGTAGCTTGAGCAGAGTGCAGACTCCGAGAACTCGGATTGTGTGAGCTGTTCTTCATCAACATTAAATACTATCAGCATTGGCTTTGCGGTGAGAAACTGGTAATTGGCAATTGCCTTGCTCTCTTCGGCCTCCAGCTTCATTTCCCGGATAGGTACGCTGTTTTCCAGTCTTGAATTCAGCCGGTAAAGTAAATCCTTTTCACGGAGTAGCCCCTGGCGCTCGTTTGGCTTCGCTCCTTTCAGTGAATCCTCGATTCGTTTTAACCTTCGCTCGATAATGGCCATGTCGGAAAAGGCAAGCTCGAGATCCATATTGGCGATATCGCGCCCGGTATCCAGGCTTCCTTCGATGTGGGGTATGCTTTCGTCTCGGAAGGCACGAACAACGTGAAATAGCGCTGCAGCGTTGCTGAGCTGGTTCAATAGCTCGCCCCCGATGCCGTGGTCTCCGGCCATATCCTTGACCGATGCTCCGATATCCACGTACCTCGCTTCGGCGGGGACCACTTTTTGGGGCTGGAACAGGTCAGCAAGCGTGGTCAATCTGGGGTCTGGTACCTTGGCAACGCCGATGTGGGGAGATTTTGCCTCGGCGGTATATATGCCGGTATTCGCGGTGCCGTGGGTGAGGGCGTTGAATACCGTGGTCCGGCCGCTTTTGGGGAAACCGATTATGCCTATGTCGACACTCATATCATATTCTAATTCTTCGTGCTACTATTCTTCAATATTTTGTCACTTGATATGGTAGAATTGGCTGAAAAATCTTAGAGGGCGAAAAGCGATGTACGTGCTAACCGGCAGGGATGATTTCTCTTTGAAGGAATCTCTTGAGGAGATAAAGAGGGGTATCGGAGAAGAGTCGCTCTTGGAAGCGAATACCAGCGAGCTCGATGGTCAGCAGGTCAAACCGGAGCAGATAAGGAATCTGGTCGAGGCGGCTCCTTTTCTCGCGGTAAAGCGGCTGGTCATTATCCGAGGGTTAGTGGTACGCTTTGTCCAGAAGGATAAAGCGGGTCGGAAGAAAGGGGAAGGCTCTAAGACAAGCGCTGGCAAGCAGGAATACGGACCTTTTCTGGAATGCATGAAGAATGTTCCTGACAGCACGGTCCTGGTAATGGTAGATTCTCTGGATTACCGAGACATCAAGGCAAGTAGTTTCTTTAACGCTCTTTCCAATATGGCGGAGGTACAGTTTTTCCCCCTGCTGAATAAGCCTGGCCTCAGGAACTGGGTTAATCAGCGAGTGAAGCGTGAGGGCGGCGGCGGTATAACCGGGCCGGCTGTGGAATTACTTGTCGAGCTTATCGGCAGCAACCTCTGGATGATGAGAAATGAAATTATCAAGCTTGTTCTCTATACTGCGGGAAGCCGTATTGATAAGGGGGACGTCGGTAAAGTGGTGAGCTATTCACGGGAGATCATAGTCTTTGAAATGGTTGATGCCGTTATCGATTCCAATGCGAAGAAGGCGGAGAAGCTGATCGAGCGGTTGTTGCAGAGGGGGGCTCCTCCCGTTCAGCTCCTTTTCATGCTCTCCAGGCAGTTCAGATATATAGCGCGGGTTAAATCCCTGAAGAATATGGGCGAAAGGGAGCCTGCTGTCAAGGCCAGGCTGGGGATTTCATCGGATTTCGTCTTTCGTAAAACCCTGGAGCAGGCCAGCCGCTATTCGTTGGAGCGAATCAGAGGGGTATACCAGAGGCTTTTGGAAACTGATCTTGCCATAAAAACGGGGAAGATGCGTGGTGAAGTTGCCCTGGAAGTCCTGGTTGCGGAATTGTGTCGATAAAACGATAGGTTCGCAATTCCGGGATATCATGATCAATCCGCAGGAAAAAAATATTGACATCCATTTTGTGGTGTGCTAGTATAGGAAAACGGTTACCTATTACCGTTTATATTAAACTATATTGCAGGAGGAGCTAAGATGAAAGAGATAAAGGTAATACCGTGTTTGGATATCAGGG
>JAGYOC010000167.1 GCA_018399795.1 Dehalococcoidales bacterium | reverse complement strand
AGGCTATGCGCTCGCCGAACTACATAATTCATCGATTAGAAAAGATTTAAGAGAGTACAAGCCTGCCATTCCTACCCAGATCTATGACCGGAATGGTGAGTTAATAACCGAAATATTTTCTGATGTAAAACGGAATATAGTACCAGTTCAGGAGTTGCCAAAGCATCTCTTGTACGCCCTTATCAGTCGTGAGGATGCCGATTTTTTCCAGCATAACGGCTTTAGCTTTAGGGGAACTGCCAGGGCAGCCTGGAACGTAGCAATCGGCAGCTATTTCTCCGGTGGAAGCACCCTCACCCAGCAGGTTGCCGGAAAATATTATGCCGACCGGTCTCAGCTTACTATTACCCGTAAACTCCGAGAGCTTTGGTATGCCTTTAATATTGAACGGGAACTCTCGAAATATGAAATTTTGGAGATGTACACCAACGAGATGTACTTCGGGCACAACACCTACGGTGTGGAATCGGCTTCCCAATTTTATTTTAATCAATCCGCCCCTGAGATCTCAGTCGCCGAAGCAGCTATTCTGGTAATTCAGCTGGCAAGCCCAGCCAGGTATTCCCCTATTGATCATCCTGAAAGAGCCCAATCCAGGCAGCGAAACGTACTGAACCAGATGGTGGAACTCGGCTATATGTCACAGGAAGTAGTCGACCGCTCCTTTGAGGAGTATTGGAATAACTATAACTACGGCCGCTCAAATATTGCCAGCGCCTATTTTGATAATCAGAGTAAGGCCCCCTACTTTAGTGAGTATGTCCGGCTGCAGCTGAACGATATGCTGTACGGAGCTGTTGATATAAATAAGGACGGATATGTTGTCCATACCACCCTCGATCTGAACTACCAGAGAACTGCCGACTCAATCATGGAGAATTCCTATCGTCGTATTAATGAACAATACAACTCAAGCAAGCGGGAACGCTTGGAAGTAGTTGATGAGACGTATCTGCCGATTGTTGAACTGCTTGGCCTGGCCCACAATATTGAGGACATCTACGTTACCGGTGCGAAGGAAAAGCGGGCCGCCCTAAATCAGTATTACGAAACTCTAGCTCCCAGCATCGAAGCACTTTCTGCCATGCTGGGGTCAAACAGTCTTTATCAAGTATCCCAATATTCTAAGGGAACCAGTGATAACCGCAAAAGCTCAACTACCGTAGAGGGAGCTCTGATTACCATCGACAACTACAGCGGTCATATCATGGCAATGGTCGGCGGCAGTGATTTTGAAACCAAGCAATACAATCGGGCGACCGATGCAAAAATTCAGCCTGGCTCAAGCTTTAAACCCCTGTATTACTCAGCGGCAATTTCATCCGGTGAATTCACCCCGGCTACACGACTTTACGACGGTCCGATTGCCTTCTTTGACAATGACGGTAACCGCTATACTCCAATGAACTACCTGGGGAACTGGGAAGGATCGGTTCTGCTGCGTTACGCTTTAGCGACTTCGATGAATGTCCCGTCCCTGCAGGTACTGGACGGAATCGGCTTTGATGCAGCTATAGACCGCGCATCAAGTTTATTGGGTATGGAAGACAGGCAGGATGACCGTACTCTGTTCCCGCGGGGTTTTCCACTGGGTCTTGGAGTTACAGCGGTAGCTCCAATCAACATGGTAAAGGCATTTGCGACCTTTCCTAATCAGGGCAAGGCGGTGGAGCCGATGGCCATCACCAATGTCCTCAATCGCGAGGGTGAGAGCATTATCAGTCCAGAGCAGGAACGTATTCGCCGGCAGAAACACAGTAGCGAACAAAAACAGATTCTGTCGCCCCAGGCAGCCTATGTAATGGTGGATATGCTCAAAAGTACTGTTGATTTTGGGACCCTTCGTTACCGTAGAATCAATGTAGGCGGTTTTGACGGAATGCCGATGGCGGGAAAAACCGGGACCACCCAGAACTGGGGGGATGCCTGGACCGTGGGTTTCTCGCCCTACTACTCAACAGCAGTCTGGTTTGGTTTTGACACCCCCGGTAACTCCCTGGGACGTAACTTAACCGGTGCAACCGCCGCCGGACCGGTATGGGCCGAATATATGAAATCTATTCACCAGAGCGTCCCTCCTAAGGAGTTTGCAAGACCGGATAATGGGTTGCTCGAGGTAAAGGTCTGCACCGAATCGGGACTCATACCAACCCAATACTGTCCTGAAAGCAAGGAAGAGCTTTTTATCGCCGGTACTGAGCCAAAACAATTTTGCGACATCCACAAGTTCAAAGAAGAGCGGGACGAGGACCTCCTGCGTAAGCTTCAAAGCTCTATGATGCTTGAAGATTTCAATGTAAACTTCGACGCTGCCCCGGAAATGGATGAAGACATGTTGAAAGACCTTGAAGATCAAATTACAAATGAGAGGGATAGTATGTTTTCCTCAGACGAGGAGCAGGACAGCTCAAACGACGTCAATCCATTGTTAGATTGAGACTGTCCCGAAGCTTATTGATTTTATTAGCGCTTATGAAAGTGGACATAA
>JAGYOC010000166.1 GCA_018399795.1 Dehalococcoidales bacterium | reverse complement strand
TCGGGAGCGTTTCTCTGCTTTGATTCGCCGGACCCTGGAAAAGATGGCGAAAGGATAAGGGCCTCTCTTACGACCAAAGGGTCAATGAGAAGAACCACTCCTGGGTATCGTAGCTCCAGCCGCCGTTCATCTGCAGCATAATCGGTTTTAAGCCGAGCAGGCTCAAGGCTGTGCTCGCTTTTCCTCCAAGGGCGTAGTTGAGCTCGGTGGTGCCGGTTTCACGCAGATCAAAAAACGGCCCGAAGCTCAGCTGTTCCATAATCAGGGTTTCTCCGAAGGTCGGTTGAAAACCGGGGAATGCGAGTACCGCATCGGTGTTTACTATCAGAAGTCTGTTAACCTGCTCGGGAGAGACCCGGGGTTTATAGTAATCCGACGGGTAATAGGGCACTGTGCCTGACTGGTCAATCGGCAGGCGGGTAACGAGTCGCTGTCGCAGATGCAGGGGGCCGACAAGCTGTTGCTCCAGGGCTACTTCGGCCTCGAAGGCGGTGTCCCCCGCATGGGTGTAGGAGAGTTTGGTGGTAAAGCTCTCCAAGAGTTTCTGAGAGGGGCTTGTATGCCCTTTGATTCCTCCGTGCAGCACGTAGTTATCGGTATGAAAAGTCTCGTCGGTGGTCAGCTCCCCGCCGGTAACCGGCCCCAGCACCATGCCCGAGGAGGTACGAAAGGGGATGTACAGTTCGCCCATGGAGTGGGTAGAGTGAAATGCAAAGCTCGTGTCTACCTGATGGTCAGCTGCAAAGTTTAAATCGTTGAAACCTCTGAACCGAACAAAGCGGCCCGGCATCCAGGTGTATTCCAAGCCGGCTCCGGTATAGGTGTTATCTATCAGTTGATATTGGTTAAGATATTCGGGTTGATAAAAAAGTTTTACCTCTGTTTCATTGTAGCCGGAGTTTACATATGCGCCTAGGGTGAATCTGTTCCGGTCGCCGAATAGGGGGCGTTTATAGGGACTCTCAGAAAGTTGTATCCCCACCCGGGCTCCGATGCGTGCGGGATTTACATGGACAATGCCGGTTCTCTGGTACTCCTTTAAGCCACGGCTCAGCGCATGCTGGGCTTTCTCTCTGGCAGGTGACAGATACTCACCGGGCACTGCTTGAATAGTGTCGCTCAAGCTTCTAAACCGCTCCGATGTGAGTGTATCATCGGTAGATTCGTAGCCCCGCTCTACAATTTCGTTAATAGAATACCACTCCATAAATGAAAACTTTTCTACCGCACAGCGGATCCACACCGGGTCATAATTCTTTATGTCCTTAATTGCAGACCTTGTTTTTCCAATATCCATGGCAACATTGAGGTTGGTAATTGGATTACTTAGGTTCAGCTCCTTCTGATAAAAGGTTGAGGAGAGGATTACCGCCTCGCTGTATCTATAAGGAATGGAGAGAGGAGCGAGGTTCGCAACCCCTCCGTCGATGAGACGGTAGGGCCCTGAATTTTGGGGTGGAAAATAGAAGGGCAGTGCAAAAGAGGCGGCCAATACGGTACTGAGCTCTCCCTCTGCCAGTACTACTTTTTGCTTTGTTCGTAAATCTTCACACACCACCATCACCGGAATCGGAAAATCCTCAATTCTATCGTAGGGTACATACTCTTCTATAAGTTCAATGAACTCCGTCGGGTTGAGCAGTCCCCCGTACAGAGGGATCTCCGGCTCAAACAGGGCCGCCAAATCAAGTTGTAAAAGCAGAGACTGAATGGCATCCGGGGAAAGGCCGGCTCCGTAGAGAATCCCGACAATAGATCCCATCGAATTGGTGACGATAAAATCGGGGGCATAGCCGGCCTCTTCAAGCCGCTTCAGCACACCGATATGGGCCAGTGCCCGGGCGGACCCCCCCGACAGCAGCAGCCCCAGAGGGTTTTCCCTTCCGGAGACGGGCCGGGCGATACGCTCTTTAAAATGAGCTTCCCCCAAGAATACCATCTGATCCATCTGCACAAGTCGGTCGACGGGAGCCTCCGGCAGAGTACTTCCAACAGGGTCTGAGGGGGCGGCTGAGAGCCGGGGAAGGGTAATGAGAAACAGGAGGATAAAACAGATATAGAAGAACCGTTTGCTCTTTGCTCGATACAAGGGCACACACTGCTCCTTTCTTCAATTTGAATTATTACTAATTTTTTAAGTGTAGCCTAAACAGGCTTTGAACGCCAGACCTGCCTCCCTAGTACTATAGTATGAATTGCTCCTATTATAAGGGGCAATTAATGTATATAATAGGAGGTATAACGAGCTTTAAGGAGCATTTTTATGGGTAAAAAAGCAGGAAAGGTAACTGGAACCCTCTCGATTACAAATCGAGGGTTTGGGTTTTTGATAGTTCCCGACGGGCTCGATCTATTTATTCCATCCAGTAATCTCTACATCGCCATGGACGGCGATAAGGTGCAGGCCGAGATTACCGAGGAAGCGAAAGAAAAAAATCCCGTCGGTAAAATAGTAAAGATTATAGAACGCAGTACAAAAGAGTATGTTGGAGCCTTTAGGTTAAAAAATGGAAGGGCGACGGTGGTGCCGGAGAATGAACGGCAGGATCGCCCCTTTGTAATTCCAAAGGACAAAATTACCCCGCCTGGTTCTTCGAAAAAGCCCCGGGCCGGCGAGATGGTGCTGGTAAAGCTTGAGCAGTGGGATGACCCGAAAAAAGATCCCCAGGGGCGTATTATCGAGGTCATTGGAGACCCGAACCAGCCGGGGGTGGATGTAAAGATAGTGGCCAAATCGAACGGCTTGAGTACCGAATTTCCGAAAAAAGTGGTACAGCAAACCACTAACCTGTCGGCTGCGAACATTGAGACTGAAGCCAAGCGCCGGGAGGATCTGCGTCGCCTGAAGTGTTTTACGATCGACCCCGAATCGGCCAAGGACTTTGACGACGCAGTTTCTCTGGACCAGCTGAAGGACGGTACCTACGAGTTGGGGGTTCATATTGCAGATGTGAGCCACTATGTGCGTCCGGGGAGCATTTTGGATAAGGAGGCCTTTGAACGGGGAACCTCTGTCTACTTTGTAAACAGCGTCATACCGATGCTGCCGGAGAAAATTTCCAACAACCTGTGCAGTCTGCGTCCCAATGAAGATCGTCTGGCCTTTAGCGTAATGATGCGGATTGATTCGCGGGGGAATGTAAAGGACTACCGGATTGTTGAGTCGGTGATTCGAAGCCAGCGGCGTTACACCTATGAAGAGGTTGAGGATATCATCGGCGGTACCCAGGATCCGAATGCAAAGATTCTGAATACGATGATGATGCTGAGCCTGGTGCTGCGGCACCGGCGCGAGGAGATGGGCAGTATCGATTTTGATATGACCCAGCCGGTAATCTCCCTTGATAAAAACGGCATTCCCTACGAGGTGCGGCCCCATGAGCGTCTGGATGCCCACCGCCTGGTGGAGGAGTTTATGCTGGTGGCCAACTTAACGGTAGCCCGTTTTGTGGCCGAAAAAAATACGGAGAAACAGCCCTGGCCCTTTATCTACCGGGTCCATGAGCGGCCGAAAGAGGAGGATCTGCGGGAGTTTTTGGCGCTGTTAAAAAACCTGGGCATCTCTTACCGGATTTCCGGGGATCTGCAGCCGGAGGATTACCGTAAGATTCTGGATGTAATAGAAAACATGGATTTTAAGGAGTTTGTCGAAAAAGTGGCCCTGCGCTCGATGACCAAGGCTGTCTACAGCACGGTCAACCAGGGGCACTTCGGCTTGGCCTTCGATGCGTACACCCATTTCACTTCGCCGATCCGGCGCTACCCCGACCTGGAGGTGCACCGCTTACTTAAGCAGTACACTACCGGCGGCAGGCCGCGGAAGACCAAGGCCCTGGCCGATTCGCTGCAGAAGGTGTGTGACCAGAGCTCCCAGCGCGAACGGGTGGCGGTGGCCGCAGAACGGGAGTACACCCGCCTTAAATCGATGCAGTTTCTGTCTAAAAAGATCGGAAATACCTATGACGGGGTGATTTCGGGGGTAACCTCCTTCGGCATTTTCGTGGAGCTTACCCACTACCTGATTGACGGGCTGGTGCATGTTTCAGAGATGAGCGGCGATTTTTTTACCTTTGACAAGGAGAACTACCAGTTTGTCGGGAAGAAGTCCGGAAAAACCTACCGCATTGGTGACCGGCTGAAGGTAAAAATAAAGAGCGTTTCGATTGAAGAGCAGCGGGCCGATTTTACGGTAGTCAAGTAAGGGCGCCACTTTTGCACGCCGACCTGTCCGTACCCCGGGGGCCGGTGCCGCCAGGCACCGCCTTGGGGGGTGAAACGGCAAAGTTTCACTGACCACAGCTCTGTAAGAGTGCATTTTTTATAAATTTACTAAACTAAAACTTTCCCCTATACTACCTCAATGATGAATAATGAAAGACTTCCGAAATGGAATCTTGCGGAGCTGTACGACGGGGTTGAGTCTGCAGAATATACAGCCTTGAAACAGAAGCTGATTGAACTCACGGACAGGTTTGCTGAAGCGGCGGGGAACGGGGCTCTTCGGAGCGCAGATCCGGCGGCATGGCTGGAGGGCTGCCTGGAGCTGTACAACCGGCTGGGTGACAGCTACGAGGAGCTGGATGCCTTTGTGACCATGTGGTACACCACCAGCACCACGGATCAGGCAGCCCTGGCCGAGCTGAACAGCCTTGAGGAGCTTGGCCTGGGGGTGCAGGCGGCGGAGGTTTCCTTTAAGAACAGTGTAGCTGAGATTTCCGACCGTCTGCCGGAGATTTTCGAGGCCAAACCGGCCCTGGGGGAGTACCGATTTTTTCTGGAGGAGCAGCTTTTTTTTCAGCAGCACCAGATGAGCGAGAAAGAGGAGTCCCTGGCGGCGGACCTGATGCGTTCGGGTGGAAACGCCTGGGGACGCCTGTTCCAGGCGGTTTCCTCGACCGCAGCTGCCGACTGGGAAGAAAATGCCTCGAATGAGCACGGTGAGAAGAAGACCATAACAGAGCTGCGTGGGATGGCCTTTGATCCGGAGAGAAGCGTGCGGCGCAGGGCGTGGCTCAAGGAGCTGGAAGCGGTAGAGCAGGTGGAAATACCCCTGGCGGCAGCTTTGAACGGGGTAAAAGGTTCCACGGTAAGTCTAAGCCGTCGCCGGGGCTACGAATCGGTTCTTGAGAAGTCTGTGCAGCAGGCGCGGATCAGCCGGGCGACCCTCGAGGCACTGATTGGGGTGATGGAAGAGTCCCTGCCGGTGTTCAGAGAATACCTGTCGGGAAAGGCGAGGCTGCTGGGCCTGGAGCGCTTGAGTTTTTACGACCTCTTTGCACCGGTGACAGCGCAAACCGGCACTAAGCTTGGGAACAAAGAGGCT
>JAGYOC010000165.1 GCA_018399795.1 Dehalococcoidales bacterium | reverse complement strand
ATTTATGGCGTTTAATATCTTATACTTTTAACCTTGATTACGCAACCATCCTTGACATAATTAGATAAGTGAAATACGATATTGTATACACGAGGTAATTCTTAGCATTCAACATATATCCCGATTCTTTAGTAAGGTGATCAAATGTTTGAGAAAATACTTATCTGCCTTGACGGTTCCAGCCTCGCCGAACAGATTATACCGTATGCCATCGAGATAGCTCTCCGCGCCAATAGCAAGATAATACTGCTCGAGGTTACCATACCTCCAGGTGCAGTTGTTCAGCCATTGATTGGCTATTATTATGCTACTCCTCTCGAAAAAATTCAGAGAGACGGGAAAGCATCGGGGGAATACCTGCAGCGGGTTGCAAGAAGAATCCGCAGGAAGCATATACACGTGGAATGCATCACAATACCAGGAGACCCGGGCAGAACTATAGTCGACTACGCCAACAATAATGATATAGACCTCATTTCCCTCTCTACTCACGGCCATGGCGGACTTGGCCGAATTGTCTTTGGCAGCGTAACCGATTTTGTACTAAAAAATTCCGATCTGCCCATTCTGGTAAGAAAACCCAAAGAAAACAGATCGTGAAGGCACGTTAGCCAATCAAACCTGCGGATATATCGCTCTATCCATAAATATCTATTGATAAACCATTACCTGGTAGTACATGTTTCTACCGTTCCCTTTTCACCGTGTTTTACTGTAAAATAGTTTTCGATGGAACAGACACTTACACCAATTAGAAAACAATACCTCAAGATAAAGCAGAATTACCCCCACGAAATATTACTCTTTCGCCTTGGAGATTTCTACGAAACCTTCGATGATGACGCCAGAATTACCTCACGAGAACTGGATATCACATTGACATCAAGAGAAATAGGTAAAGATAACCACATACCCATGGCAGGCATACCCTATCATGCAGTGGAAAACTATCTGGCCAGATTAATAAACCGCGGTTATAAAATAGCTATCTGCGAGCAGCTAACACGTCCCGGCGAAACCAAGGGTATTGTAGAACGTGATGTGGTCAGGGTAATAACGCCGGGAACAGTTATCGAACCCAGCCTGCTCCATAGTAATGACAATAACTACCTAGTAGGTCTGGCCATGGGCGACGATTCGGCTGGTATGGCTTATGTCGATATTACCACCAGCGATTTCGCCGTGACACAATTACCCCTCGAACGGGTAAATGCAGAGATAGAAAGGCTGAAACCGTCAGAAATCATCACAGCTGAAGGATGGGAATTACCCTTTTCCCAGCACCGCTTTTCCATAAGCCGCCTTGATAACCACCATTTCGAAACAAACCGTGCGCTCGATACCCTGTTCAGGCATTTCGGAGTAACCACTCTCGACGGCTATGGCTGTGGGCACCTGCCACTGGCAATAACCGCTGCCGGAGCCATACTGAAGTATATCCAGGAAACACAACCAGCCGTGCTCGGTCACCTCACCACACTGAGCACCTATTCGACTGAATCGTTTATGGCCCTTGATTCTCAGACACAGAAAAACCTGGAGCTTTTCCAATCAAGTCGCCTCAGAAGCATTGAGGGTTCACTCCTATCGGTGATCAACCTGTCCAGAACACCGATGGGAAGCAGGCTTCTGAAGCGCTGGCTGGGACAGCCACTGCTCGATGTAACTGAACTGGTCAAACGACAGGATGCCATCGCCTGGTTCCTCAATAATACTGCCGCCCGCAACCAAACAATTTCCTCTCTTACCAAGCTTGCCGATATCGAGCGCCTGATAAACAGGGTAAGAAGCAATTTATCCACACCGCGTGAAATGCTCAGTTTAAAACACAGTCTTAAGGCCATTCCCACTCTAATGGAAATACTGGATGACAAAAATGAAAACGATGAATCCATCAACTGGCTAAAAAGGGGGCTGAAACCGAGAGATGATGTTGTGGATTTAATCACCGAGGCTTTAGAAGACCCGGTTACCTCATCACTCGGTGAAGGCAATGTGGTCAAAACCGGCTTTTCTGATGAGCTGGACAAACTGCGAATGGTGGGCAGCAATGCCAAGCAATATCTGGCCAATCTAGAGCGCCAAGAGAGAGAAAATACCGGTATAAAGTCACTGAAAATTGGCTACAACAGGGTCTTCGGGTATTACATCGAAGTTTCCAAGTCCAACCTGAAACAGGTACCGCAACACTATATCAGGAAGCAAACACTGGTAGGCGGCGAGCGCTTTTTCACCGCCGAGCTCAAGGAATACGAGTCAATGATTTTAAACGCCCGGGAAAGAATTACCGAGATTGAAACCAATATTTTCCAGAGAATATGTAAACAGGTAGCCACAGTGAGCGACAGGGTTCGCGAGGTCGCCTCCACCATCGCACATATCGACGTCCTGTCAACTCTAGCCGAAGTAGCGGCACGTTACGGGTACACCAGACCAGTTCTGACCGACGACGTGGGCATAGCTATCAGCAACGGCCGCCACCCCATCGTGGAGAGAGGCATACCGCCGGGTAGTTTTATACCCAACGATACTAACCTGTCCAATGATGACAACCAGATTATCATCCTGACAGGACCAAATATGTCGGGCAAGTCGACCTACCTCAGGCAGGTCGCTTTGAACGTACTTCTTGCTCAGATAGGTAGTTTCATACCAGCGGACTATGCCTCCATCGGTCTTGTGGACCGCATTTTCACCCGCATCGGCGCCGGTGAAGACATAGCCTCAGGGCAATCCACCTTCATGGTAGAAATGGTTGAGACAGCGAACATACTCAATAATGCCACGCCCCGCTCGCTGATAATATTGGATGAAATCGGGCGTGGCACCAGTACCTACGACGGCCTATCCATCGCTCAGGCCGTTTGTGAACACATTCACAATAGCCCTCGCCTGGGAGCAAAGACACTATTCGCCACTCATTACCACGAGCTGGTGCAATTGTCCGATATCCTACCCCGCGTCAAGAACTACAATTTCGCCATAACCGAAGATAATGGCAAATTGGTTTTCCTTTTCAAGGTTATACCAGGTGGCGTAGACAAGAGCTATGGCATACACGTGGCCCGGCTGGCCGGGTTACCTGATTCGGTTATCCAGAAGGCCAGTACAGTACTCAATGGGTTGGAAACAAATAAAAATTCTACAGAGGTAGCGGTGAAGGCAAAATCAGAGAAGAAAACGGTTCAGCAGATACCGCTATTTGCACCCGACCCGCCGGTAGTGGACGATCTGAAAAACCTTGACATAAACTCGCTAACACCACTTGAAGCACTCAACAGGCTATACGAATTTCAGAAAATGGCACGTGAGCGGAAATACAAAGACCCGCAAGATAAATAAGGATTACATAATATCACAAAAGAGGTCCCTGCCAAGCATAGCCCACCCTATTTGACATAATTCCTCAGGATACCAATACCGGCTATTTTTATCTCCACAGTATCACCCGGTTTCATTGCTCCAATACCGCTTGTCGTACCGGTAGCGATAACGTCACCGGGCAGCAGCGTCATAATATCGGATATAAAGCTTACCAGTTTCCGGACCGGGAAAATCAAGTCACTGGTAATTCCCTTTTGCCTTGTTTCCCCATTGAGAAGGGTCTCTATTTCGGTATTCAGAGGGTCGATGTCATTTTCAATACACGGACCGATTGCAGAAAAGGTATCAAAGCTTTTGGCCCTTGTCCACTGGCCATCTAACTTCTGGATATCACGGGCGGTAACGTCATTGAAGCAGGTATATCCCAGTACATAATCCAGTGCTTCCTCCACAGGTACATGATGGGCCGTGGTCTTCATAACCACAGCCAGTTCACCCTCGTAATCGACCTGATGAGAAGAACGAGGATAAACGATATTTTCCTCAGGGCCGATTACCGAAGTCGAGGGTTTAAGAAATATTAATGGGTTGGGGTGTATAGGCTTCTCCAGTTCACGGGCATGACCATAATAGTTGAGTCCTACGGCAACTATCTTGGAAGGGGCGCAGGGCGATAGCAGTCTTACAAGTTCAATGTCACGATACTTTTCGGTCAAACTCAGCCCATCATACGGGTTACCAGTTGCATACCGCACCGCACCATCAGCAATTACGCCATAGCAGGTAGTATCATTATCATCGGTGAAACGCACGATTTTCATATCTCTGTTGAGTTTATCAGCCCGCCTGCCGGATTTCAAATAGAAGCAATGGCCTTCATCTATCAATCGCTTCTTTTTCCCCCGCCACCCTTTGCCCGAGAACAACGATTATGGTATATTTGACTGGTGAACACTGAGATATCCTTTGTCAGCCGCGGTACGGTTACTACGCCCGCTGGGTTCATGGCCGGTGCAACCCGCGCCGGACTGAAGAATAATCAAGAAAAATACCCTGACCTCGCTATACTTGCCACTACAAAACCATGTTATGGTGCTGCTCTATTTACCAACAACAGGATCAAAGCAGCCCCGGTTTTGCTTTCCCGTCAAAGAACGCCATCGCACAACCTCAGAGGTGTAGTAGTTAACAGCGGCATTGCCAATGCCTGTACTGGTGAAACCGGCCTGAAAGATGCCGCCGAGATGGCGGAGTTAGCCGCCTCCAACCTCGGTGTAGCCCCGGATAGTATTCTTGTCGCCAGTACCGGCGTCATCGGGGAACCGCTGCCGATGGGAATAATCAGAGAAGGCATCAGGAAAATCGAGGTTTCGCGATATGGCGGGCATGATATGGCACGGGCGATAATGACAACAGATACAGTCCCAAAAGAGGCAGCCGTTATAGTGAACAACGGCCAGGGACATTACACCATCGGTGGCGTTGCCAAAGGCTCGGGAATGGTACACCCCAATCTGGCCACTTTTCTGGGTTTTATCACCACCGATGCACCACTTAGCCCGGAACTGATTGATACCGCTCTGAGAAATGCAGCCGGCATTTCTTTCAACATGCTTTCCATCGACGGCGATACCAGTACCAATGACATGCTTCTCATTATGGCAAGTGGCCTTGCCAGTGATACAGATACCATTTACCCGGATACAAACCAAGCCCGTACCTTTGAAGATGCCCTCGACCAGCTATGTATTAGCCTGGCCAGAAAGCTGGCCCGGGATGGGGAGGGGGCAGAGCAGTTAATAGAAGTAAAGGTTGGCGGCAGTTCAAGCCCTGAAGATGCCAGGTTGATAGCAAGAACCATAGTGTCATCGCCGCTGGTCAAGGCTGCGATTCACGGTAAAGACCCCAACTGGGGAAGGATTATCGCTGCGGCCGGGCGGAGTGGTGTCGTGATAACAGAACCGAAGATTGACCTATTCGTCGGAGAAATTCAACTGGTAAAATCAGGCTGCCCGGTCCCATACGATAGAAACCTGCTTTTGGACATAATGAGCAGAGACGAAGTGGTAATAGACCTGGAACTCAATACAGGCGATGCCGCTGCCACGGCCTGGGGCTGTGACCTTACCGAAAAGTATGTTGAAATCAATAGTAAATATACTACCTGAAGACAGCGGACCCGTATTTATTTTAGAATTGTCGAAACAATGGTAAAACCGACGGTAATTAAAATTGGTGGTGCCACCTTGGGGAGCCATGATACTGCTCTGGCCGATATCGTCGAGTTGCAAAAGCGTGGCATACCGCTGGTTATAGTACACGGCGGCGCCAAGGTGGTTACCAGATGGCTTGAGCGTCAAAGAATATCGACAAGGTTTATCGATGGAGAACGGGTAACCGATGAAAGCGCTCTCGAAATGGTAACCGCCGTACTTGGTGGTCTGGTCAATAAGGAAATCGTCGCCGCAATCAATGACCTCGGTGGTAGAGCGGTTGGAATCAGCGGCATTGACGGAGCACTGATACAGAGCAGGATCAGGGACAGGGAAATGGGATATACCGGTGACGTTGTCAAGGTCAATACCGGTATTCTGGATACCCTGCTGGGTTCGAGTTTTTTGCCTGTGATATCTCCGATAAGCTCACACATCCTGGAAAGACCTGAGAATACGCCTGCAATGCTAAATATTAATGGTGATACCGTTGCCGGAGAGATAGCAGCGGCTACCTCGGCAGAAAGACTCATTTTTCTAACCGATGTCGGCGGTATAAACGATCACTCGGGCAGGCATATTCCAAACATGGTAGCGAGTGAGGCAGAAGAATTACTGGCCTCGGGAGTAGCTTCTGGAGGTATGGTCCCCAAGATCAAGGCCTGCCTGAAAGCTATATCAAACGATTTCACAACCTGCGTTATAATGGATGGCAGAAAGGAACACAACCTGGTAAAAGAATTTGACGGTACTGGCAGCGGGACACAAATAGCTGGGTGATTATGGCAATGAACGGCAGAGAAAATTACTGGCAGAAACTGGCCGACAGATATTTCATGCATTTTGTAGACCGGGTTCCACTTACTCTGGTCAAGGGCAGTGGTTTATGGGTATGGGATGACAGAGGAGAGAAATACCTTGACTTCGTCGGCGGGTGGGCCGTTGACAGTCTGGGACACTGTCATCCAGCAGTAACCGGTGCCGTGATAGGACAGGTACAGAAACTGATACATACCTCCAACCAGTTCTACACCATTCCCCAGGTACAACTCGCCGAGATACTTATCAATCATAGTTGTCTGGACAGGGTTTTTTTCTGTAATAGTGGAGCAGAAGCCAACGAAGGAGCGGTAAAACTGGCGCGCCGCTACGGCGGTAAAAACCTCGACGGCGCATATGAGGTAATTACCACCAGCAGTTCATTTCACGGCCGTACACTGGCCATGGTAGCCGCCACCGGACAGGATAAACACCAGCAACCATACCACCCCCTACCAACAGGCTTCGTTAACGTAAACTACAACGATATCGAGGCAATAAAGGGTGCTACGACCTCAAAAACCTGTGCCATAATGCTGGAACTGGTACAGGGTGAAGGAGGAGTAAACCTGCCCGAGCAAAACTATATCAAAGCGGTACGGGACTGGTGCGATAAAAAGGGTATTTTGCTGATGCTGGATGAAGTCCAGACTGGTGTCTCCCGACTGGGAACACTCTTTGCCTACGAGCAATACGGCATTGAACCCGATGTATTGACACTGGCCAAGGGGCTTGCCAGCGGAATCCCCATAGGTGCCATTATGTCCAAGGAAGCGGCTTCGGTATTCACCCCGGGCGAACACGGTTCCACCTTTGGTGGAAACCCGGTTGCCTGTGCCGCCGGATATGCTACAATAAAGTACATCGTCGAAAATGATATCTCTGCCAATGTAAGAAACGTTGGGAAATATCTGCTTCATGGACTGAGTAAAATCAAGGAAAAATTTTCCTTCGTGGTCGATATCAGGGGTCAAGGTCTATTGCTGGCAATGGAATTCAGCGATGATATCGCCTATAAAGTGTTAATGGCCTGTCTGAACAACGGGCTGCTGGTCAACAGGGTCAAGCCAAATGCGATACGCCTCATGCCCCCACTTATTTGCAGTAAAGAAGAGGCAAATAAAGCGCTGGTCATGCTGGAGCAGGCACTATCGTCAGTTACACGATGAAACAGAGCAAGAAAATGGATATTGATAAAATCCTGAGCGAAATAGAGGGGAGGAGGGGTTACAGCTACGAACAGTACGTCAATGTCGAGGGGATGAATATCCGCTACGCGGTACTGGGTGATGGTCCTCCACTGCTGTTACTTCATGGCTTCGGCGAATTTCTGGAGACCTGGGATTTCAATTTCCGGTTTCTCTCCGAACACTACCAGGTTTACATAATCGACCTTCCTGGCCATGGCCTTTCTGACAAGCCATATGTTGAGTACAACATCGCTTTCTTTACCGAATTTATCGCAGATTTCATGGATACCCTCGCTATCGAGCGTGCCAGTATCATCGGCCACTCTTTCGGTGGCGCAATTGCCATCAGCATCGCAACCAGATTCCCGAAGCGAGTGGACAGGATTGTTCTGGAATCCTGCTTCGGTCTCAGCAATGACATATCGCTGCTTCACAAGCTATGCAGTATACCGGTGATGGGCAATGTGGATACCAGTGACCCATCGGTGAAATCGGCACTGGAACACAGAGCGAGAATGGAATTCTATAACCCGGACTCGGTTGCTCACGAAATAGCTGGAATGAGCTATCGGTTTATGCAGATGGCAGAATCCAGGCGTGTGATGCTGAATATCATGCACAACTGGGTGGGTATTAACGGGCTGAAGCCAGAAGTGGTCATGATAGACAGGTTGCAACTCATTGAATGCCCGACCCTGCTGGTACACGGTACCCAGGACAGTATTCACCCCGTAGAGCTATCCGAGAAGGCCTACCAGCTTATTCCCAAGAGTCACCTCAAGCTGTTCAACGAATGCGGCCATTGTCCGCACATAGAAAAAGCCGAAGAGTTCAACGAGACATCGTTATCCTTTCTGGATACAGGATAGCCAGGTATATTCTTGAGGGAGGTTTATCATGCCAGGCAAAATAGTATTGGCCTACAGCGGTGGGCTGGATACATCGGTAGCAATCAGGTGGCTTAAAGAAAATTATGGTTTTGACGTAATTGCTGTCTGTGTTGATGTCGGCAATGAAAAGGATTTCGCCCCGATAAAGCAAAAAGCCCTTGACGCAGGCGCCAGCGGGGTATCGGTCATAGATGCCAAGGAGCCATACATCAATGATTATGCCTTCCCGGCACTAATGGCCGATGCCGTCTACGAGGGGCAATACCCGCTGGCAACAGCCCTGGCAAGACCACTAATGGCAAAGCTTCTCGTGGACATAGCCAGGCAGGAAGGCGCCAGTGCCGTAGCTCACGGTTGTACTGCCAAGGGTAACGACCAGGTAAGGTTCGAGGTAAGCTTTAATGCGCTGGCTCCGGAGCTCCAGATAATCGCTCCGGCGAGGGAATGGGGTATGACCCGCCAGGAAACTATAGAGTACGCCAACCAGCACGGTATACCGGTACCAATCACAGCGAGCAGTCCTTACTCCATTGACGAAAGCCTCTGGGGTAAAGCCATCGAGTGCGGTGCGCTGGACGACCCCTGGGCAGAACCCCCTGATGACGCCTTTACATGGACAAAAAACCCCTCTCAATCACCCGACAAAGCAGGTTATGTAGAGATTTCGTTCGAATCCGGAATTCCGGTCGCGATTGACGGGCAAGAGCTTGACGGCATAAGCCTCGTCAACCGGCTTAACGAGATTGCAGGCGGGTACGGAGTGGGCCGAATTGACCACATCGAGAGCCGCCTTGTCGGCATTAAATCGCGGGAAGTTTACGAAGCACCCGCAGCTGTCACACTGCTCCAGGCCCACCTTGCTCTGGAAGTAATGACTCTCTCCCGGGACCAGATCCGCTTCAAGCAGAGGGTAGCCCAGGACTACGCCGACATTATCTATAACGGGCTATGGTTTACCGCGCTCCGCCAGGACCTCGATGCTTATATCCGGTCGTCACAGCGCTTTGTGAGCGGTACCGTTAGATTGAAACTGTTCAAGGGCAACTGTCAGGTGGTCGGGCGCAAATCACCATATTCGCTATATCAACAGAGGCTGGCAACATACGAGGAGGGCGACGAGTTTGACCACAGTGCCGCGGTTGGTTTTATCCACCTCTGGGGTCTGTCAGCCAGAACCCAGGCCCAGGTGCAGAAATACCAGCAATAGGAATGAGTTCGAGTTGATAAAAGACATCCGTAATTCCAGCAAAGGGGAAATTCGATGAGCTTCATTCGCCGCCGTTTTCACAAATCCGTGGATAAGATGGTAGAGGAATATACCATGTCCACCCATTTCGACTGGCGCCTGTACCAGCAGGACATCGCCGGTAGCATCGCTCATGCCAGAATGCTGGCCAAACAAAATATCATCCCGGAAAGTGACGCTTCAGCCATAATCG
>JAGYOC010000164.1 GCA_018399795.1 Dehalococcoidales bacterium | reverse complement strand
ATCGCGTGCAGAAATCAAAAGGGACCGGAAATTTCCGGTCCCCTCGATTTATCAGGGCATCTTTCTAACGTTTAACGCCGGAGTACTCTGGCAAGTATGGAAACCTTACTGGGGAGCGAGCAAAGCTCATATCCATTATAATATTTCCAGCAAAGCGTGATGGAGTTACCGGGGCATAGCGTTTATGGCTGAAAAGTGTGGAGTAGATATGGAGAAGGCTGATACGGATAGAAAAGATCTGCCGGTGTGGGGCCCCTGGCAGACCACCGGTCTTGGCTTTGCCATCTTTATTATCAACATATTTACCCAGACAGGGGTGTTTATTGCCCTTGCCTTCAGGGAGTATGCACTCAATCCGGTTCCGGGCGTCCTGGAAATGCTCACCTCCCTGGCTACCAATGGCTCTCTGGTCTCGGTGGCGGTCATAGCCTCGAGTGCTGTCGGCGTGGCCATGGTCATTGTTTTTATCAAGGCCAGACGGCGCGTCTCTATCATGGAATACCTGTCCCTGAAACCTATGACCAGGGGGCAGATAGGGGTCAGCCTGGCCGTTGTGGCCGGGTTGCTAGCGGTAGCGGAGCTGGCGAATACGGTGATGGGACAGAATCCCGATACAGGATTTAACTTCCAGATTTACCGGACGGCAGACCCGCTGGCGCTACTCTGGATTGCTGCAGTTGTCTTTGCGCCGTGGTTCGAGGAGTTCTTTTTCCGTGGATTTCTGTTTGCCGGCTGGCTGAGGTCCCGCCTCGGTCCCGTTGGAACTGTAGCAATTACCTCAGCTCTCTGGGCGGCGCTTCACATACAGTATAGTGTCTACGGGATGGTGCAGATTCTGATAATAGGAATAGTACTGGGTATTATGAGGCTCAGGACAAAATCTCTCTGGAGCCCTCTACTGATGCACTTTGCCTGGAACCTGACTGGAATGATTGCTTTTGCCGCAGGGTAGTAATTGCAGCTGGATATTTCGTGCTTTACATTTCGCCGCAAAGTCTGTTTTTCGCGAACTCAAGTTTCTTACTTCCCAATAACGTCCCATATTCAGGATAAAAGTCACATACAAATATCCTCTAAGGATTTAATCTATGGGTAGCGAATTGTGTAATGTGTTGATTATATTACCTGTCGGGATTCTCAAGTAATGGGCCAATACAGGGAGAGCATTATTATTTATTTATGAGAAAAATTACCAAAAAATACCTGATATCACCCCTTTCACCTGGCCACGCATATAAACGGATGCCGGCTAATTCTAAGAGAATGATTTTGCCTGTGCTCTCGATATCCCTGGTAGCGGTTCTTTTGCTGACCGTTGGCTGCATGGGAGGAATATGTAATGGCCCCTCGCAGGGTACCTCGGCGGAGGATGAAAATCCTGAGGAAGAACCGGAGCAGATAACGGACCGGATTCTTGCGGTCGATGCGTATGCACTTATGGAAGCGACGGAAGAATACCAGCTCATCGACCTCAGGCCTCAGGAGGATTTCGAGATTGAGCATATACCCGGAGCCATAAATATACATATGCGGTCGGAGAATTTCCGTGATGAGATTGATGAGCTGGACAGGGATATGCTTACGATGGCATATTACCACCCCTACGGCCTGCCTATGCCTATGGGTTTCCAGAGGCCGAACGAGACCATGAACCTGACGGTTGACGCACATACTCTGTTCAAGGAGCTGGGTTTCCAGGAGGCTTACCTTATCAAGGGCGGCGTGGTTGCCTGGAAATTCGAGGGGCTGCCCACTATAGAAGGGGATAAATCTGTGTTCAGGCCTACCAAGGAGGCGTTCTATGCCGACTCGGTTACTGCCGGTGAGGCGTTCGCGCTGATGCAGGATGAAACGGATTATACCGTCATCGACACCAGGACGCAGGAGGAATTCGATAGCGAGCATATTCCGGGAGCAATAAATATCGGTTATGAATCAGGAAACTTTCGGGAGGAACTGGGAAAGCTCGATAAGCAGAAGACTACCTTTGTGTATCACAGGCCCTACGGTGTCTGTAGCTTTCAGTACTGCCCGACCAGCGAGTCATTATCCGTGTCGCTTGATATGATTGAAATATTCAGGGAACTGAAGTTCAGGGAAACCCACCTGATACAGGGCGGGGTTGTTTCCTGGAAATTCGAGGGACTGCCCACCGTCAAGCCCTAAGGCAGGTCTGCTACTGCACGGTGCAGGTCCTGGGCGAATGCGATACGGGCCTGTCCTCGAATCTGAGTGTAATCGGGTATTTGGTATATTCCCAATTCGTTCCAGTATGCCCGGTTTACGGAGAATTCCTCCCTGTACCACTCCATAATGGTGCCTATCAGGCTGTCGGCACTATCAGGGCTGATTTTCTTTTCGTAGCCCTCTTCTGCCAAGCGGTAATTGGCTGTTTCGTCATGAATGGCCTCAAGCCAGTCTTCCAGGATATCTATCAACCTGTTTTTGAGTTCCGGGTTTAGCAGCTTTTGCCTGTATTCAGCCCGTACAATTCTGGCTTTGTGCATTATACCTTCCTGCGTATCACCCTGGTCAGGTCGTCCTGCTGCTCGGGACACAGCCTTCTGGGGTTGAGGGTCTTATCGGGGTCCTGTTCTGGGGTCACTTCTGGCTGATTTGGTCTGGTTGGTGCTTCTACCGGCATCACACACCTCCCAAAATGCTACTATAAATTATTATAACACTCCGTAAACAAATCTTGAACACTGTCCAGTTCATGTTTGTGTATTGGAAAAACACCGACTGGATTTATGTTGAAGGGGTTCTGTTATAATAGGTAATCCCGGTTTGTTGACGAAATAAGAGGGTTGGGAGATATGGAAGAGGTTTCAGTTAAGTCGAGACGAACTGCTACTCTGCTGGCTGCATTTCTCGGTGTTTTCGGCATACACCGGCTGTATCTTGATAGGATTGGCACGGCGATCGCCATGATGATACTGGGTATAAGCGGCTGTTCATTGCTTGCTGTCTATTTCAGTTTTACCGGCTATCGAATAGACCTGAGCGCGTATCATATCGAATATTACATGCTGCTTGTGCTGGGTATAGTCACATTTATTGTGGTCGGTTCCTGGGCCGTCGTTGACTTTATATTCGCCGTTTCGGGGAGGATGCGGGACAGGGAAGGTATGCTTATAAGCAGGTGGTAGTGATATCCGGTTTTCAGACAATCGGGTTTCGGAAGCAGGGGTTAACCGGGGGAAAGGGGGGCTTAAGGCAGCGCTATTTTACATAACTCTCATATATACCCTGACCCCGTGACGGTACCAGGTTGCGCTTGATAATATCCAGTAGAGTGGTTTCCTCGTATTTTCCCTCGATGTTGTGGATAAGCTGGAAGAGTCTCTGGTCGCTTTCGCGCTGGGTCTTTTCCAGGTTCTGGAGCCTTTCTTCCAGCCTCTCGATTAACGGCTTGAGCCAGGCCGAAGCGCGGTAGGATTCCTGCAAGTTTTCGAGGTCCTGCGTCAGGTTGTCGGCCCTCAGCTCAAGTTCCTCGGCCAGTTGCTTGGTCTGGCAGATCGTTTCCTCAATTTCAGCTTTTTTGGTCTCGGTCTCCTCCAGCCTGGCCTGCGTTGCTTTGGCCAGCTTCTGTTCCTGTTTAATTTTGCGTTCCAGGGCAACCTGATTATCATTTACGCACTGCGTGCAGTAGACGGGGTCATCTTTATCCAGTTTTATCCCGCAAGCGGTGCAGCTAGAGTGATGGTTATTGTTGTGGTTGTTTGTACCAAGGCGACAATCACGACAGCGTGCCGGGGGACAAAAACCCTTCAGATCGTAGAAGTCCTGTTCGGATTTGGTGAAGACGAAATCTTCTCCGCACTGTCGACAGGTAAGGTGCATATCGCCGTTTCTTGACATCAATATCCCCTCCGTTGCTGTACTATATATTAGTATAACGCAAAAGGCAGTCAAAGGTTATTTGCGATTTCAATTCATTCCAAAAGATTCTATTGACATTGCCGGTCTGGTGGGTTACTATTTGACTCCATCAGGTATAGGGAGGTGTTGGTGATATGGAAGAAGAGGAGACCAGGTACTATCGCAGCCTTTACCAGGTAGCAGCAGCCATCAACTCGGCTCGGGATTCCCAGCTTGTACTCAACTCCATTGTGGAGCATGTCGCCAAGGCTATGGATGCAAAGGCGTGCTCGTTGACCCTCCTTGCACCGGACAGGAGGCTACTCTTTCATGCGGCCACCTGGGGTTTGAGCGACTGGTTTGTCAAGATGGGCCCGCTATCGGCCGGCAAAAGTATTGCGGCGGCGCTTGACGGTAAGCCGGTCGCCATTCTGGATGCTACCACCGACCCCCGGATACAGTATCCCGAGGAGGTAAAAAAGGAGGGGATTGCTTCAATCCTGTCCGTACCGATGATGCTCCGTGAGGAGATGATAGGTGTGGTAAGGGTATATACCGCCCGGCAGTACCGCTTCAGCGAGGCAGATATATACTTCGTCAGTGCGGTTGCCAATCTGGGAGCTATTGCCCTGGAGAATGCCAGGCTTTACGAGGCAGCCAGGAAGGATTACCAGGCGGTAATGCAGGAAATGCTGGAGTGGCGCTCCTACCTGGGAACATAGAGTGGTGGCAGATATCCGGGCGCCGTTTTCCCCCTGCATACTGACGATGGTATAATCAGAGCTAGCCGGGATTAAACGGGATAGCTCGCTCAAGGCGGGAATTTCTCGTTTTTGAGAGGGTGAGCTGCTGGGATTGTCGGGTGTCGGTTGACCGTTGCCATACGATCGGCAGCGGTACAGATTGTCCGTAAAAGCGGTTTTCTTCTCCTTTATTGGTATATCCCATTGCCACTGTATGAAAAGAGATGGGTGAGAAGAAGAGACTTGACAATTTAATGGTGGAACTGGGTGTGGCAGGGACAAGGGCAAGGGCCCAGGCGCTGATAATGGCAGGAAAGGTGAACGTAGCCGGAAAGACCCTGATAAAATCAGGAACTCTGGTTCCCTTTGACGCTGTTATAGATGTTGCCAAACCGCCGCCTTTTATCGGCCGTGGCGGCATCAAGCTTGATTCTGCCCTCGATCGTTTTGGGCTGGATGTCTCCGGCTACTCGGTGGCGGATATCGGCTCTTCCACCGGGGGATTTACCGACTGTTTGCTCAAGCGCGGCGCAGGGCACATTTATGCTGTCGATGTCGGCTACGGGCAGCTTGACTACCGGCTCCGGATTGACCCGAGGGTGACCGTGATGGAGAGGGTAAACGCACGTTACCCCTTTTCTCTCCCCGAGAAGGTGGATATGGCTACCCTGGATTTGTCCTTTATTTCCGTAGAGAAAGTAATACCGGTCATTTCCGGGTTGCTTAAGGATAATGCCGTGATGCTGGTGCTTCTCAAGCCGCAATTCGAGGCCAGAAAATGGGAGGTGGGCAAGGGGGGTGTCATCAGGCGCCCGGAGGTGCAGGCCAGGGTAATAGGCCGTTTTATTAGGTGGGTGGTCTGTAAGGGCTTCAGACTAAAAGGACTGGCGGCGTCACCGATAGCCGGGGCCTCGGGAAACCGGGAATTCTTTATACTGTTGAGTGAGGGATAGGATGATCATACGAGCCGTTGCCTTTTCCGCGGATAATATCAAGCTTTCCGGTCAGTTCTACCTGCCGGCCGGTGGTGAGGGAATGGCGCATTCCACGGTCTGTATCTGTCATGGCATACCCCACAGTTCGGATAACAAACCCGATCCGGATGACGGCGGCTATCCTGCGCTCGCCGAGCTTATCTGCCGCGAGGGGTTTGCCGTGATGATTTTCCGTTTCCGTGGTGTTGGCGATAGCGGTGGCAATTTCGATATTATGGGCTGGACCAGGGATTTGAAGGCGGCCATAGATTACCTCTGGTTGCTGCCGGAAGTGCAGCAGTCCCGGATATCCCTGCTTGGGTTCAGCGGCGGAGCGGCGATATCAGTATGCGTTGCGGCCAATGAGCCACGGGTTTCCTCCGTGGTTGCCTGTGCCTGTCCGGCGGATTTCGATGCCATTGAAAAAGCGCTGGCAAACGGGGGTTCCGTTCTGGAGCACTTCCGCAGTATCGGGGTAATAAGGGACAGCGATTTCCCCTCTTCGGAGAGGGAATGGCGGGATGGCTTTGCCCGGGTCAGGCCTGTAGACCACATTTCCGGTATTGCACCGAGACCCCTGCTACTGGTGCACGGCAGCGCCGACGATGTGGTTGATGTTGAACATGCCCGGAGACTCTATATGGCGGCAGGGGAACCGCGGAAACTGGTGGTTATCGATGGTGCCGGACACCGCTTGCGGTGTGATGAACGTTCCATCCGGGTCGTTACCGACTGGCTCAGGTCCCACGCCGCATAAAAGATTCGTTTGCCGCACCGCTTTTATCAGTTTGCCTCAGGCTATGATTCTATCAGAACAGCCCGTACCGGTGATGCCTCGGCGCACTTCATCTTGAGGGGGAGGCAGATAAGCGAGTATATCCCTTCCGGGACGTCGGCGAGGTTGATGCTCTCCAGGATAAGGATTCCGTTGCCCAGTAGTTTCCTGTGGACGGGGTAACTCTTGGCCCGGAGTGGCTCGATGGTATTGTAGTCTATACCGATCAGGCTCAGTTCCCTGTTTACGCATATCTCAGCTGCTTCGGGGGAGAGGTAAACAAACTCCTCCGTGAATTCCCCGTTGGTAGCCCGGCCGCTTCTTGAGTTGTCGGTCTTGAGAAGCACGGCATCACCGGGGCTGGTATCCAGTTCTGACAGATTTTTCGGGATGATGACATTTTGTTCTTCAACCCTGACGACGTGTGCGGGTAAAATAAATGACTGGGCCGGGTAATCGTCGATGTTGCTTCCATCCGGGATGAAATGTGAAGGTGCATCGAGGTGTGTGCCGGAGTGGGTGCTCATCACCAGTTTGGAGAGGTTGCTTGCATCCCCATCTGCAAGCCGGGATATCAGCTCCCTGGAATAAGGAGGGGTGCCCGGATAGGTGATATCTTCGACGCCGAGCATAACGCTTATATCGTATATCGAACTGTATCTCATCCTGTTTAAGAATATCTCCTTCCGTATTGGATTATAGTTGACCGGTAGCTAATGGCAAAAGGCGTAGCTGATACGTCCGCTGCTGGCCAGGTAGTAAAGGGTATCCATGATAAACAGCATGTGAATTCTGGATTGGACGTCCCTTGCGGTTTGT
>JAGYOC010000163.1 GCA_018399795.1 Dehalococcoidales bacterium | reverse complement strand
GCATTCTTAACCGCGGCCATCGCGGCTTTGGAGGAGTCTGCTCCGGTACATTAGTGAAGGCCGCTACCTTTGAACAGGCAAAGCAACGTCTTAAGCAGGACGGCACCGAGATATTACTCACCCGCTTTCTCTCCCAGGATTTCCTTGAGCTGCTGCCTGAAGTTCGAGGCATAATCATCGAAGAAGATTCAGCTATTCCCCCGGATGATATTTTCGCAACCAACCCGAAGCTTGTTTTTATTGCAGATGTACCGGAAGCCCTCTCCCAATTTGAAGATTACCAGTTGGTCACCTTGGATGGGGGAGAGAAAATCATCTACGAGGGATTTTTGGACAATATCAGCGAATAAACCTTTCGACGAAGCAAAACTACCGCCCATATCCCTACCGGACATCATTGACTTACGGATCGTAAATTCCTATGGTATTCTGATATCGAAGGGAGGGACTGGTTATGAAAAAACTATTCGCTGCGCTGCTCTTGTTGATGGTAGGTTCATTTGGATGGGCGGAGGTGCATAGCTCGCATGCTCTTTCGATGCATGCAGATCCAAAGTATCCTGCCGATTTTCAGCATTTCGATTATGTAAATCCGGATGCTCCCCAGGGGGGCACACTGCAGCTGCATTCAATTGGAACCTATGATAATTTCCACCGCTACGCCTCGCGCGGTGTCGCTGCCGCCGGCAGCACATCCATATATGATACCCTGATGACCAGATCGGAAGATGAGATTAATGTACTGTATCCCCTGATCGCCGAGAAGGTAGAATACCCGGAGGACTTCAGCTGGGTTATCTTCCACATCAATCCGAAGGCCCGACACCAGGACGGACGCCCGATTACCCCAGAGGATGTGGTCTTTTCCTTCAACACTTTCATTGAAGACGGGGTGCCCCAGTTTCGCCAGTATTTTAAGGCCGTTGAAAGTGTAGAAGCCCTGGATCGTTATCGGGTAAAGTTCTCCCTTTCCGAAGGCAGTAAAGAGATGGTTATGTCCATAGCCGATAATACGGTGCTCCCCAAACACTATTGGGAGGGACGGGATTTTTCCGAACCCCTGACTGAGGTGCCTCTTGGCTCCGGTGCATACACCATCAGCGATTACAAGATCGGTCAGTACGTGGTATACAAGCGTCTTGACGACTATTGGGCCAGGGACTTACCGGTGAACCGTGGACGGTACAACTTTGACTATCTCCGCTATGATTACTACCGCGATCAAAACGTAGCCTTCGAAGCCTTCAAAGCCGGCGGTTACGACCTGCACCGCGAGAACATCTCCAAAAACTGGGCAACCCTGTACACCGGCCCTAACTTCGATGAAGGCTATATTGTGAAAGAGGAGATCCCCCACCAAATACCGCAGCCAATGCAGGCCTTTGTCTTTAACACACAGCGCTCATTTTTCAGTGACCGGCGAGTACGGGAGGCCCTTACCTACGCCCTCGACTTTCAGTGGATGAACGAAAATCTGTTCTACAATCAATACAGCCGTACCCGCAGCTATTTTCAAAACACAAAATATGCGGCTACCGGCCGTCCCGGTAGTGCAGAACGCAAAATCCTCGAACCAATCCGCGACGAGATTCCCCAAGAAGTGTTTACCAGAGAATACAATCCCCCGCAGACCGATGGATCCGGCAATATCCGCCCTCAGATACGCCAAGCCCTGCGTCTTTTGCGGCAGGCGGGATGGCAAATTAAAGACCGGCGGCTGGTCAATTCCCGTACCGGAGAGGCGATGGAGTTCGAGCTTTTGCTGTACAGCCCGTCAATGGAACGGGTTGCTGTACCCCTGCAGAAGAACCTCGAGCGGCTGGGCATCGTTATGAATATCCGTGTAGTTGATACCACCCAGTTTACCAATCGCCTGCGGGAACGCGATTTTGACCTGATTTC
>JAGYOC010000162.1 GCA_018399795.1 Dehalococcoidales bacterium | reverse complement strand
CCGGGATGACCCTGATTAAGGCTACATAACAACCAGCCGCTTGCCGCCGTAATACACGCTTATTTTTCGGGTGGATTCTGAAAGAGCAATGGCCATTGCATGGGTAACGGCGCTTATTCCCTGGGCTGAGGTATGTCTGGCACCAAGCCCCTGTTGTAGTTCCTCAGAGTTGGGAATACCGGCCAGGTAAGTTCCTGCCGAAATAAGGGTTCCGTCATCCCGGATGATAAAGGCACCATCAATTTTTGCATACTCCTTGAGGGTCTCTTCTAAGTTCGGGTCCAGGATGTTGCGGTCGGCTTCAGCCAAACCGGAGAAGGGGTTTGCAATCATTTGACGGCTGTATTTCCGGACATTATCATAGTCCCCGAACACAAACAGGGTACCAATAGCATGGCCCTCCCGCCCTTCCGCCGAAAGCTCACCGACAATCTGAAGAATACGGGTTAGGATATGGTGGCTCAATTGAGGCACTCCCTCTTTCTGTGAAAAGAGAACCGGAAACCGGAACTTATCCTGCAGCGAAGTTACATGGATAGAGTCCAGATAAGCGGAGGAGACCGGCCCGGAGATATTAACGATAATATCGGCAGGATCGATTACTTCTTGTGATAAAAGAAACAGTAGAACAAATTGTATATGGGAAGTTCCACGCACCCCCTTGAGCGGCGATATGGCTGTAGAAATACCGAGCTGAGTACATGCGGTATAGAGATCAAGCTTTTGAGTTACCACCAACACATCGTGACCTCTAATTATGTGATTGATATGCTCCGCTTCCTCAAAGGCATCCCCGTGCAGTACCACCCTCGCCCCCTTCAGATGTGCGGCAAACTCCATTCCCTGCTGAAAAGTAAGTTCGGTGATATCCTGACCGTGGTAGAGACGTGTGGGCTTTCGTTCGGTGATAGGAGCGCCGATGCTGTTGTACAGCTCGAGCTCGGTAGAGGACTGCAGTAATCGTTCGTAAAGGATTCCGTCTTTCAGCTGGGATGCAATCTCACTCAAAACCTGCAGGTGGTCCTTTGGGCCGCCGACCATCAAAATAATCAAATGAACCGTTGCCTGCTTGTTAGGATCCCACTGAATTCCCTCATGACTGAGGCCGACGGCAATGAAGGTTGAATCAAGTTCTTCAATTACCACATGGGGAATTGCAATGCCCGAACCCATATGGGAGGTCATTTTTTCTTCCCGCTGCAGCACACGCTGCAAAAGCTCTTCCTCGCTCATGGAGGGAATTTCCGTATCCAGCCGCTGCACTAGGCTGCGCAGGGCGCTGTGCTTATCGGTGCCGTGTAAAATTACTGTAGACCGGGGGGTAATATAATGGGCTAAAAACATTATGAACCTCCACTTAAATTATCACCACAGGCGCTTCAAAAATCAAGGCAATCCTGGAAAGCTCTTCTCTACTTTCAGAGCTTTTAAATTCCCTATATCATGGGAATTGCTGGACACAAG
>JAGYOC010000161.1 GCA_018399795.1 Dehalococcoidales bacterium | reverse complement strand
TTTGAACCGATACCCGGCCGAAAATAGTATTTGAGGGAGGTACTAAAAATGTGTCTGGGATTTCACTACAAGAAGCTCAGTGAGGGTGAACTGGCCAAGCTTAAGTCGCTGGAGGGTGACCTCGGCAGCACGGTTGTGGCCCTGGAGAAAGACGAAGAGACCAAACTGACCGAGCTATCACCAAACGAGGTAAAGAAAATCCAGGAACTCGAAAAGGATATGGATAGCGTGCTTGTGGCCTGTAAGGGGTGATTCAAACTGGTTTAACTTGATGTGAAAGACTGATTGAAATCTATATCCCATTATATGTCATATTGGCAGAAGGCATTTGCTTTCTGGCGGTTTGTTATGCCTGGTTCAGACAGGAATGTGATGTTCGTTCCCGTGCATGCCAGACCGAGGATTCTGTCACCTGTCTGAATAGTGTTGAAAAATCAGAATACCGAATTGCGGGACGTGCTCAAGTGGTTTTTAGCCACCCTTGGCGGTTTTGAGTGGCATGGGAAGGCCGCACACCATCAGATATACTGCATCGGCGTGTCTGGCAAGTTGCTGGTTGGCTCTGCCCAGGATATCGCGGTAGAAGCGTCCCATCTCGTTTGCCGGTACCAGGCCGAGGCCAACCTCGTTGGTCACTATGATAAAACGGGCATCGCTCCCCTCGATATACTCGATCAGGGTTCCTATCTCTTCGGTGACCCTGTCCTGGAGGAGTTCTTCACCGGGCGGCTCTCCCTTTGTACCGGGAACCTCCGCGATAACGTTGCTCACCAGAAGGGTGATGCAGTCGATAAGGACTACCTTCTCTTCCCTGATTTTCTCTTCAATACGGCGAGCAAGGCGGCTGGTTGCCTCCAGGGTTCGCCAGGAATCCGGGCGCGATAGGCGATGCTTTTCTATGCGGCGGCGCATTTCCTCGTCATCTGCTCTCGCGGTGGCCACAAAGAGTACCCTTTCTCCTGTTCCTGTAGCGAGTTCTTGGGCATAGCTGCTCTTACCGCCCCGCGCACCGCCCACTATTAAAGTTAAACCGTTGCCCAATATTTCCCCTCCATTTTTAGAGTGTCTGGGAGTTGTAGGCCAGGAGCAGCACCATAATCAAAGCCGAGACCTCGGCAACCTCGTTGATCGCGCCGTAGGTATCGCCGGTGAGCCCGGATAGCTTTCCCTTAAGGTAGGCCGACATCGCGAGAGCAACCAGCCATGTACCCAGCATTACCAGCGGACCGGCCAGGTAAAAGGGCGGTATTCCCATCCATGCGGCAAGGCCGATTACCGCCGCTACCGTTGTCACCGTGGCTATGGCAAACTTCCCCTTGCCCAGGCCTTCCTTGATTGTCCTGCCTAGGCCCATGGGCCGGGCATAGGGGTAGGCGAAGATGGCATATACCATCGTCCAGCGGCTGATTACCGGCATGATGAGGAGGGCGACCAGTACCAGTCTGCCCGGGATGCTGCTCAGGGCGGCATATTTTACCAGGAGCAGACAAACAATGCCGATGATGCCGAAGGCGCCGGAGCGGCTGTCGTGCATTACCCGGAGCCGCGCCTCGGTGTCTTTATGACCTCCGATGCCGTCACAGGTATCGGCCAGTCCTTCCAGGTGGGCACCGCCGCTCAAGATCACGCCCAGCACGATTACTATAACACTTACCGGCTCCGAAGGCAGGATGCGAAGGAGAAGCCAGTAAGCCCCGGCCAGGATAAGCCCGATGATGATTCCTACCGCCGGAAAAAGGCTTGCCGCGCGTGACATGTCCCCAGTGCCGGTGCCGCCACGCCGGGGAACACGCAGCGTGGTGAGGAAGCTGATTGCGGTAAGAAAGCTCAACCGGCTTCCTCGCTTTTACCGGATACGCCGGCATCGGCGAAAGTCGCCATACCGGCCAGAATTCTGGCTGCTGTTTCGGCAAGAAAAATACCCAGGGCGGCACCGGTGCCTTCACCCAGCCGCATACCCAGGTCCAGAAGCGGGTCTAGACCGAGGTGCTCGAGAAGCAGGCGGTGGCCGGGTTCCGCCGAGACGTGCCCCGCGATGAGGAAATCCTTTACCTCTGGTGCCATCCCTACCGCAATGAGGGCGGCTGCTCCTGAGATAAATCCGTCGATGACTACCGGGACCCGGTTTGCTGCTGCGGCCAGGATTACTCCGGTGATGCCCGCTATTTCGAGCCCTCCTACCCCTGCCAGCACCTCAAGGGGCCGGGCCGGGTCGGGGCTGTTTACCGCGATTGCCCTCTCAATAACCGCTATCTTGTGTTCAAGCTGTTTATCGGCGATACCGGTTCCTCTGCCCGTGACGCTGGCTACCGAATTCCCGGTCATAACAGCGCATATGGCACTGCTTGCTGTGGTGTTGCCGATTCCCATATCGCCAGTACCGATGATGTCGAGCCCCCTGCTCGACTCCTCTTTTACAAGCTCGATACCCGCCTCTATAGCCTGAGAGGCCTCATCAATGCTCATCGCCGGTCCGATCCCCATGTTGCGGGTACCGGCCCGGACCTTTCTCGAAACAAGCCCGGCACTGGCTTCGATGCTGGCGGCAATTCCTATATCCACTATGACCAGCCTGGCACCCACCTGGCCCGCGATAACGTTTACCCCTGCTCCCCCGTTGAGGAAGTTGTATACCATCTGCGGGGTTACGTCCTGCGGGTAGGCGCTTATTCCCTCTGCCACCACGCCGTGGTCGGCTGCCATTGTGGCGATGACCTTGTCTTCTATCCGGGGCAGGCAGTTGCCCTGGATACCGGCCAGCCTTATGGATAACTCCTCGAGGCGCCCCAGGCTACCCTGGGGCTTGGTCAGCGAGTTCTGCCTGGCCGTGGCAGAGGCCATTGCCTTATCGTCCAGCCCCCCTATGCTTTGAATCGTCTCTGATATAATTTCCTTCATGCCCGCTATTATCTCCGCTCAGATTTACAGGTTTTCAGTACTCTATGCCCCTGCGCAGCTTGACGCCTTTGTCATAGTAGTG
>JAGYOC010000160.1 GCA_018399795.1 Dehalococcoidales bacterium | reverse complement strand
AATTTGGTAGCGGGGGTTGGATTCGAACCAACGACCTTCGGGTTATGAGCCCGACGAGCTGCCACTGCTCCACCCCGCGATACAAAACAATTATAGTCTCTCGCCCGGTGGAATGTCAAAAATGGTTGGCAGGTCAGGCTATATCCTTGTTCAGGTTGGCCAGAAACTCGGCATTGGTCTCTGTCTTTCTCAGCCGGTCCAGGACACGCTCCGTGGTATCGGTGAAGTTGATGGAGTCCGATGCGACCATGGACATCATCCGGCGTAGCAGTCGTATCTGCTTGATATCTTGCTCTTTGAGGAGCATTTCTTCCCGCCTGGTCCCGCTGCGCTGGATATCGATGGCCGGGAATATCCGGCGTTCGGACAGCCGGCGGTCAAGGTGGAGTTCCATATTGCCGGTTCCCTTGAACTCCTCGTAGATCAGGTCATCCATACGGCTTCCGGTATCGACGAGGCAGGTGGCGATAATGGTAAGGCTACCGCCCTCATCCATATTTCGGGCAGCCCCGAAGAAGCGTTTGGCCGGATGGAGTGCGGACGGGTCGATACCACCGGACAGGGTGCGGCCGCTGGGCGGCATCATCAGGTTGTAGGAGCGGGTGAGGCGGGTAATACCGTCAAGGAGAATGACTATATCCCTTGCGCTTTCTACCAGCCTTTTGGCCCTGTCCAGGGCGAGTTCGGCGACACGGATATGGTTCTCCACGGGCTCATCGAAGGTGGCGCTTACGACATCCACGTCCCCTCTGACCGAGCGTTTGATATCGGTAACCTCTTCCGGCCTTTCCCCGATAAGGCATATCATCAGGTGGATATCGTTATAGTTGATGCTGATGGAATTGGCGATGGCCTTGAGCAGCAGCGTCTTTCCAGCCTTGGGCGGCGATACAATAAGCCCCCTCTGCCCCCGGCCGATGGGGGCAATCATGTTGATCAGCCTGCTGGGCAGGTTCTCGGGTTTTGTTTCCAGGTTTATCATTTTGTCCGGGAAGGTGGGGGTGAGCAGCTTGAAGTGGGGGCGCATCTTGGCTATCTCGGGGTTAATATCGTTTATCGCCTCGACACGAAGCAGGCTGTTGTATTTCTCGCTGTTTTTGGGTGTCCTGACCTGGCCGGTAACCATATCGCCGGTGCGCAGACGGAAGCGGCGAATTTGCGACTGTGATACGTAGATATCTTCTGAACTGGGCAGCAGTGAACTCTGTCTCAGAAAACCGTAGCCATCGTTCATTATCTCCAGAATGCCGCCGCAGAAAATGTTGCCCTGCTGCTCGGTATGGGCCTGCAAAAGGCGCATGACGATATCCTGCTTCTTGAGGTTGGTGCAGCTGGGAAGGCCCATCTCCTTGGCCATCTCGACCAGTTCATCCTTGCTCTTGTTTTCCAATTCGGTAATATTCATATTTATCTTTCCCCCTTGGTCTGTATTTTTGAATTCCCTCTCCTGTTATTTCCCTGGTGAGAGGGATAATCCTGGAGGGGACACTGTGTTTTAAGAAATGTGTCTGAGCCCGCTTGCCGGATGAGCTTGATAGCCTGTTCCGAGAAGCGGGTATTCATGATGGCTGTTAGCTTCATCCGGTAGCCGAAGTTAATTAACCCTTTTAAGACCCCCAAATATGGCTCAACCTGAGACACGCTTCCAGTCAGCAATAAAACGTGCAATCCCTATATCCGTGAGAGGGTGGTTGACCATCTTGGTCAGTACCCCGTAGGGAATGGTAGCAATATGGGCTCCCGCCCTGGCTGCGGCCAGGCAGTGCTGGGGGTGACGAATGCTGGCTGCTATAACCCTGGTGCTGTAATCATAGTATTTGAACACGTCGACGATTTCTTCCACCAGTTGCATCCCGTCGTGGCCGGCGTCGTCGAGCCTGCCCACGAATGGGCTTACGTAAGTGGCACCCGCCAGTGCTCCGAGCAGGGCCTGGTTCAACGAGAAGCACAGGGTCATATTAACCGCTATATTCTCCTTGCTTATTACTGATATCGCTTCCAGACCATCGGCTGTCGCTGGTATCTTGATGGTGGCATTGGGTGCCCAGGAGGCCTTTACTCTGGCTTCTGCAACCATTGACTGGCTATCCTCGGCCAGCACCTCTACAGAGACCGAGCCGGGGATTATGGAGCAGATGGTCTTGATTACCGTTTCGTAGTCGGATGTCTCTTCGTTGGACACCAGGGAGGGGTTGGTGGTAACACCACTGATAACCCCGAGCCTGCTCGCCTTACGTATCTGCTCGATATTGGCTGTATCCAAAAAGAGTTGCATATATCTCTCCTGTACTGAATTAAAAATTCTGGGAAGAAAGGGGCAGGGTAGGTTGTGCTCCCTCCCGCAGGGTTTCCCTGGCTGCCTCAATGAAACCGAGGAAAAGCGGGTGCGGGCGACCCGGGCGGGACTTGAACTCGGGGTGGAACTGGCATCCCACCATCCAGGGGTGGTCGGACAGCTCACATATTTCTACCAGCCTGTCGTCAGGGGAAAGCCCGGAATAGACCATGCCTGCTTCTTCGAGAAGGGTGCGGTACTGGTTGTTGAACTCATAGCGGTGTCGGTGTCGCTCGTTGACCGAGTTCTCATTGTAAGCCCGGGCGGCTCGGCTACCCTTGACCAGGTGGCAGGGGTAATTCCCCAGCCTCATGGTGCCTCCCTTGCTTGCGATGCTCTTTTGCTCGGGTAGCAGGTCGATTACCGGGTAGCTGGTGGAGTCGCAGAACTCGGTAGAATTGGGCTCTCTGGAGCTCAGTGCATGGCAGGCAAACTCGATTACCATAACCTGCATCCCCAGGCATAAACCCAGGTAGGGAATGCTGTTCTTCCGAGCATAGCTGGCTGCATTTACCATACCCTTTATCCCCCTGACACCAAAACCACCGGGAATGATGATACCCTGTGCCGAATGAAGCAGGGTATCGCTGCCGTCGTCTACCAGGTCTTCAGAGCTTACCCAGAGCAGGTTGATGCACCGATCAAGGGAGAGGGCGGCGTGGTCTAGTGCCTCTCGCACCGAGAAATAGGCATCCCTTAGCTCCACGTATTTGCCCACCAGCGCGATGTTAACCGGCTCCAAAGGCTCCTTGATACGCTGCACCATTTCTCCCCACTGACTCAAGTCTGTCTCGATTTCCCCGTAAGAAAGCCTCTCCGTTATGAGCTTGCCCAGCCCCTCTTTTTCCAGTACCAGGGGCACCTCGTATATGGTGTCTACCGTGGGCAGAGGGATAACGGCCTGCCTCTCGACGTCACAGAAAAGCGATATCTTATCTCTTATCGAATCCGATATAGGATAGTCACTGCGGCATACGATGATGTCCGGCTGTATACCGATACGGCGCAGTTCGTTCACGCTGTGTTGCGTGGGCTTCGTTTTTAGCTCGCGGGTCGGGGTAAGGTAGGGAAGGAAAGTAACGTGGATATAGACCACATTGTCGCGCCCCACGTCGTTCCTCATCTGCCGGATGGCTTCCAGGAAGGGCTGTCCCTCGATATCGCCCACCGTGCCGCCGACCTCCATTATAAGCACTTCGGCCCCAGACTTTGCGGCCAGCTTTTTGAATCGGTCCTTGATTTCACCGGTAACATGGGGCACTACCTGTATCGTACCGCCCAGGAAGTCGCCTCTCCTTTCTTTATCGATGACCGAGCTATAAATCTGACCCGAGGTCACGTTTGATTCGGCGGTCAGGCTGGTATCGATGAACCGTTCATAGTTGCCCAGGTCGAGGTCCGTCTCTGCTCCGTCCTGGGTGACGAATACCTCACCATGCTGATAGGGCGACATTGTCCCCGGGTCAACATTGAGATACGGGTCAAGCTTCTGTACCGACACGCTTATCTGGTGGCTTTTCAGAATAGTGCCGATGGAAGCGACGGTGATACCCTTGCCGACCGAACTAACTACTCCACCGGTAACAAAGATGTACTTTGGCATATTGGAAGAACCAAAATATAAATAAAGAAGTCAAGTATTTCCGTGGGAACCAACTAACGTTCAGCAACAGGAAGCCGCCTGACGGGGATTATTAAATGTAACTGACGAAATACTTCTCTACATTGACTACTATAAGATGAAAAAGGCCGCTTGTCAAGTCGGGTTTGCCAGTTTGGTTCGCAATTTGTTGGCTCCGGGTATTTATTGCTTTCTGGCACCGATAACAGCGTTCAAGGATTTCTTCATTATTGTGATATTGACAGGCTTGGTTATATAATTTGCCCCGGTCTTTTTCAGGAAAGCTGCCGTATCGGCTCCGATGACGTCCCCGGTGATGAATATCAGCCTCTTCTTTAAAGAAGAGGCTATCTTCCCGATTTCCTTGAAAACCGCGATACCACTCAACTCGGGAAGCTTGATATCGCAGAGTATGGCGCTGTATCTCGTGTTCCTTATCATTTCCAGCGCTTCTTTGCCGTTATCCGCCGTCTCCACGTCGT
>JAGYOC010000159.1 GCA_018399795.1 Dehalococcoidales bacterium | reverse complement strand
GGACTCGAACCCCCGACCGGCGGTTTTGGAGACCGCTGCTCTTCCAAACTGAGCTACACTCCTACGCCAAAAAACATTTTAACATAATCAGTGATAAATATTAACTCCGGAAGCAGGCTATGGGCGAATTTTTACTCTATGGGGCGCTCCGAAAGCGGCTTGACAGTGCTCTCCGAACCTACCCCGGGTAAGGGCTCCACAGGTTCACCGAGCACGAAATCGCCTCTCAGTATCCAGTCCCTGAGAGTACCGGCTATCTCCACCGCCCTTGAGTAGCTGGAAAGCGAAGCGGTCGGCACCTTTTTCCCTTTGATTACGATTTTGCCGCTCTTAAGCTGGGCGTAATTGACCTCGGCCACTACGTCAGGCCTGAGCTGGGGGTAGGCATCCGAATAGTCAATTACAGCGGTATAGATATCCTCGTCAGTGACCGCAGTGTAACGCAGGATCTCCTCAGTGAGCACGGGGATAGGTATACCCAGTCCTACGGTCAGGGTAGTGCCATAGCCCAGCATACTGGTTCCGACCAGCCATCGGGGGCTCATCTGCTTCAGGTCCCCGATTACGGCGATGGTGCCAGCGCCCCTTCTTGGAGTACCATTTTCCGAGCGGGGCACATTGGGATTATGCTGGGTACCCTGCCAGGCAATATACCCGGTACCGCCGCCCAGGAAAATTCTGGTACCGATGCCGATGGTCCGATAATAGGGGTCATTGAAAAGCGGAGAAAGCTGCCCGGCACTGCAGTAGTGGGCATTGGCCATCCGGGGCTTGAGCACCCCCATATAGGTATAGATGGTCTTTGCCGAGAGGTTGACCGCCACGTTGTAGTTCTGGTAGGAATTGCGGATGTTAAAAAGCACGGCCTGATTGAAATCCCTGATGTTTACCCAGCTCTCCAGCCTTTTACGCGGATAGCAGTCAGTACCATAAGCGCTGGCCACCAGCTTGACATCCTTCCCGGCGACAAGCTCCTCTATCACGTGACCGCCACCGTAGTTGAAATCACCGGGATGAGATCTGTTCCTGGAGTCATCATCAGGAAGGGCATTGCACCCGATAGAAAAGTCCGCCGCGGCAAAACCGGGGTAAGCCGGCACGTCGTTCAGATGGACGCGGCCACCGCCGAGCTTTATCTTGGGCCTGGTTTGACCGATGTTAAAGTAAGCACCTGATGAGCACATCGGACCGAAGGTGCCGGTGGTAACCACGTCCACTTCCTGCGCAGCCTTCCTAACTCCTTTTTCCCGAACGATATCGATTATCTCCTCGGCGGTGACCACCACCGCCTCACCCTTCTTTATCTTCCGGTTTATCTGTGCGATCGTCTTTGCCATATTAACAAGATAATAAAGTGAAAGGCACTGTTTGTCAATTTATCGTGCCTGAGAATCCCTCTATAGCTCTTACCTCCTGATGCCAGAACTATTGACATATGGCTAAATATACGATAAAAAGGGTAAAATATACTGGCTATATTTATACATAACGATGGATACCAGCGAACTGCTCAAACGAATGGTAGAAACGGGGGCATCCGACCTGCACCTTCAGCCCCCGGGAAAACCGGTACTCCGTATCGACGGGTGCCTGGTACAGCAGGCTGACCTCCCCGAGTTTACTCCGGAGGAAGTCGAGCAGGTATTCGAAAGCATCACCACCGAATCCGAGCGGAACGCCTTCCACTGTGAACAGGAACTGGACTTTGCCTACAGCGTGCCGGAAATGGCCCGGTTCCGGGTCAATGTGTTGAAGCAGAGGGGGACGCTGAGCCTCAACTTCCGCTTCGTCCCCTTTGACCCACCATCCATCAGCGAACTCGGACTGCCGAGGCTTATGGAGGATTTCATGCTGAAGCCCAGGGGGCTGGTACTGGTAACGGGCCCAACCGGCTGCGGGAAGTCCACCACCCTGGCGGCAATGATAGACCACCTCAATAAAAGCGAGGCGAGGTCCATCATCACCATCGAGGACCCTATCGAGCATATCCACCGCGACAAAAAGTGCCTCATCTCGCAACGGGAACTGGGGGGAGACACCAGCTCCTTCGCCACCGCCCTGAAGTATGCCCTCCGCCACGACCCGGACGTAATCGTGGTAGGAGAAATGCGCGATGAAGATACCATGTCCACCGCCATCACGGCTGCGGAAACGGGGCACCTTGTACTGGGAACACTGCACACCATCGATGCCCCTCAGACCATTGAACGACTAATCGGTATGTTTCCCGCCAACCAACAAGCTCAGGTCAGGCTTGAGATATCACAGGTGATAGAGGCCGTTTTCTCGCAGATACTCTTACCACGCCTGGATGGTAACGGAAGGGTCCCAGCTTGCGAGATTATGATAGCCACCACACCCATCAGAAATCTCATCCGCGAGGCGAGGACATTCGAACTTCACAATACGATGCAGCTGAGCAGGAAGGATGGCATGCAAATACTCAATCAGTCGCTCGCGGACCTGGTCAAAAACCGCGTGGTCAGTGCTGATGAAGCGATAATGAGAAGCAGCCGCCCATCACACCTGAAACAAATAATAGATTCATCGCACCGCTGAACCGGTGATATTAATCCACCGGAGTATAATCAAAGGTCGTTAGAGCGCCAGTACAATTATATGGCTAGTAATTATCCACCCGTTTTTGCCTGATGGTATGCTAAAGTCAGGATAAGTAATCTTGATAGTTGCACCAGTGGATAGTATTATTTATCTGGAAGGTTCAAGCCAACGATAATACCACCTGGCGGTGAAACAATGCTTACGATGGAGAGAAAGGTCAACGTGGCCATCGTGCTTGCGCTGGCCTTTATTGCACTCAACATTGTCGACATACTGCTCACCTGGCAGGGTATCACCAGCGGCGGCATTGAGCTAAATTTCTTTATGAACAAGGTGCTCGGGCTCGGATTTGTCGAGTCTGTGGCCTTCAAGCTGGGGGTTTCCTCCGGATTTGCCTTTATTATGCTTGACCGGGGACAATTCTACGCCCTTATCGGCGCGGTGAGTGTGCTCAGCGCAGTGTGCATCTGGAACCTACACGTGATATCCAATTTCTTCTAAGCCAATGCCCTTTTATACGATATGCACCTTGATCAAATTGGTACTGCCGGGAACGGTCAGCGGAAGCCCGGCGGTTATCACTATCAGATCCCCACTAACAGCCACCTTTGACTCCATCGCCACCTCATTCGCCATGGTGAAGACTTCCTCCAGAGTCCGGGGTTCGGATTTGTGAAACGGCACCACACCCCAATACATGGAAAGTCGCCGCATTATCCGCTCTGAGGGCGTCACCGCCAGCACCGGCTGACCCGGCCGGTACTTCGATACCCGGAACGCGGTGGTGCCTCCAGCGGTAAAGGCCACAACAGCCTTTGCCTGAACCTGATAGGCTACCTGGCAGGCCGCTCTAGCCGTAGCATCATCCACCTCGGGAAGCAGGCTCTGCCGCCTCTCGTAGAATACCTGCTCGAGCGGTAACGACGATTCCACTTCACGAGCTATTCGGTCCATTGTCCGTACTGCTTCAACCGGGTAAGCGCCGATAGAGCTTTCTTCGGAGAGCATCAGCGCCGTGGTACCATCAAGTACAGCATTGGCCACATCGGCAGCCTCGGCACGGCTGGGAGTAGCTGAGCGCACCATTGATAACAGCATCTCGGT
>JAGYOC010000158.1 GCA_018399795.1 Dehalococcoidales bacterium | reverse complement strand
TTCGGATCCTTCAATCTCCACCACTTCAATACCGTTTTTTCGCAGAGTCCTGTTCGAGGCGGTATTGCGATCATAGGTCATTACCTTCCCCGGGGCCAGGGCCAGGGTATTGGTACTGTCGTTCCACTGTTCACGGGCAGCGGTCAAATCATCATCTCCTCCGCTCTCGATCAAACGTACTGCTGAAAGCTGCAGCGCATCTTTCAAGGCCTCTTCCAAACTATCCAGGGGATGCACCAGTACAATCCCGCCACTTCCGGGTTCTAACTTAAACACCGAGACTTTACGGCGAATTTCCGGAAAAACTGAAAAAGCATCGTAGTCTACCATGGTAAACACCGTATCAAGATGCATATATTCCCGCCGAAAGGGTATCTGAATTACCAGTACCTGGCTGTAGCCTCCTGCAAACAGGCGCTGAGCCAAACGTTCAATACCTTCGGTACTGGTTCGCTGGCTGCAGCCGACGGCTACCGTATGGGTGTTTAATACCAGGATATCCCCGCCCTCTATAGTATCAAGGTCGGAATAATGATACCACAGGCTCAACGGGCTTTCATTAAATTTCGGATGGTGCCGATGAATTGACGACAAAAGGCGGCTCTCCCGTATCCTGGCCGGAGCCTTCATTGCATTGATTGCAAGGCCGGTTCCTATAAGTGCCCCCGGGTCACGGGCAAAATAGAGATTGGTCAGGGGGTTGATATAGAAAGGGTGGGCATCCTTTACAAAATGAGCTAAGCGGCTTCCGTCGGCGGGATGCAGATCCTGTTTTCGCAGTCCGGTGATCATCACGTCGACAAACTGGTGACCATCCAGAGCTTCCAGGTACTCCACAAGATCGTGCCTGAGCATCTGATCACCAATCCGGCATTCGGCAACCACCTCTTCGGTCAGCTCATTACGGACCTCCGGCTGCCGGCAGACATCCTCCAGCAGGTCGCGGTAATACCACACCTCCGCCCCATGGCTGCGGAGGGTCTGTGCAAAGGCGTCGTGCTCCTCCTGGATCTTTTTTAACCACGGGATGTCTTCAAACAGCATCTCCAGCAAGTAACGCGGGGTAAGCTGTTCAAGCTCGCTTCCCGGCCGATGCAGCAGTACCCGTCGCAAGGTTCCTATCTCTGATTGAACTTCAAACTTCATACCCCATTTATACACCTTTTGCCCGTTTATTGCGACCTTTATAATAATACAGGTTTAGACAATTTTCGGCGGTTTTCAGCACCGGGACTTGAAGAAAAGTAAAAGCTGCACTACCTTCTTACACATGAAAAGAATAATACCTGCACTTTGTGCTGCACTCATATTAGTTCCATTGTCTGTGGCGGCGGAGCAGCCCGCTTTCTCCGACACCCTCTCTTCGATGGAAGCATTGTTCACCTCGGAGACCCTGTCACAGCTGCAGGAAAACCGCAGTGACGGGAAGGCGGGGTTCAACCGCTTTTTTACCTCAGAAGGCCGGGCTACCCACCTTCCGG
>JAGYOC010000157.1 GCA_018399795.1 Dehalococcoidales bacterium | reverse complement strand
TGTTGCGTTCATAACCGGCCGATAGTTCTGCGGCCAAAGAGATATTCGGTGTGATCGACATTCTTCCGATTATTTTCAGAATGTGTGGTGAGTACGGTTCCCGTCGGAGATAACCAGGGAACTCCGATGGCTGGGTCGATTTTTGAAATAATTCGATGATGCAAATTACATATCTAATTTGTCATTTCTCCAGAGCGACGTGTTCAATTCTTAACAAATATACCGTTATCTGACCATCATCATTAGTTTTAATTCCGTCTTGGGTTCTATATAAGTTCTTCCGGTTCTCAGATCCATGTGCCAAGCTTTTCCCGTGTCCTTGTAAAAGCTTGTTGAGGTCCAATACTCGTCATCTTCAATATTTGTAAACCCTATTTCTTTGAGCCACATAGTGGTATATCTGCCATGATGGTATAGTGTTCGCATTTCGCGGACATTCGGCAGCCTCCAATCGCTGAATCCCCATTGATTATAAGATCGCGCTCTGTCTATGGATAGATTCCATGTCCTACTTATTGCATCAGGCTCTCGGAGCCACATTAATCCGGTAAGGTGATCTATCATAACCTCGTTGTTGACTGCTTCGAATCTTGTGCTGTCCTCCCAACTTACGCCGTTTTGATAATAGCCGTCAGTGCCTTCTGTACCACTGTAATCATCTCCGGTTTCAGCGAGATCCCAAGTAATTCCGGTACTGTTCTCCTGTTGTCCTTCGGCAAAGGAGGTTTCGCACATCAGGATTAAAAGTAAAATTAAAACACACAATACTTGTTTTTTCATGATCCAATCTCCTTTACGAGCAGGATGTTGTGAGAATAACCCCTGTATGAGTTAGTAATATTACCTGTCTCCATGTGTATTATGTATGAGCTGGTTTGTATCACGGTCGAGGTCCAGTACAAGTCAGGCTCTACCACGTCCAACGGTAACCAGTCAGTGGTTGATTCATTGTAATTGATTAGGCTTTCTAATTCGTGGACGTTAGGTAATCTCCAACCTCCTTCTGCGGCAGTGCCAACTGTAATATTCTGGGCATAGGTGAGCGCATCATTCCAACTATGACTTACAGGTGTAGCAGGATGAGCCCAACGAAGTCCAGTGAAACGATCGTCTACGGTATACCAATTTTCCCCCACATTCGTGTGAACAAAGCGATTGTTTATCGTATGGTAATTCCAGTTCATTCCAGCTTGATGGTCACCATCATCCCCTTCTCTATAGGATGTCTGTTGCCCAGTTATAGCCAGATTTGCTAATGGAACGTATACAGAAATCTCGTAGGTTCTGGTGTGGGCTGTAGCGCCATCGCCGGAGGAAACCTGAATGGTGAACGCATTGTTGGCCCCATGATCGGTTGTATATTGCTTCTTCACCCCGGACTCTGCAAGAGATCCGTTGATGGAAATGGCAGCATTCTGCGGATCAGCAACTGCTGTGGTAATACCTATTTCTGTCTCTTCTGAGTTCATCCTTACATAGTATTTATCTGTAGTGGGGGAGAACACCGGGAAGAGGGACGCACTTCCTTCCCCATTCAAAGGCAGTCCATAAATCTCAAGCACCGATAGAGTCGAGTCTGACTTGCGGATGATCTCCACCGTATACGTCAAAGTGTTACCGGCTTCCGCTGTGACTACAATTTGCACGTTGTTTGATCCTACATTCAGAGTAATATCATGAGGATGTCCGGAAACAACTGTTTCTCCATTTATTTCTATTGTCGACATCTCATGCGAAGGAAAAACGGTAATGGCGATAGGATTATCTTCGTATACTACTGATGCATGATATTCGGTTACCCATGGACTGAAGTCTTCATCCAATGAACCTGTGGATAACTGCAGTGTATCTAAGGTAGCGTTTTTGCTTGCGGCATACTGCTCATTTGGTGTGGTGGCTGCTACCTCTGACGACCAATCAGAGACTCCACCTGAATTAATTGCTCTAACTCTATAGGTATAGACTGTTCCCTGATTCAATCCGATGTGCGTATACTTTTCACAATTCGCTTCGACCTCTTGTAGTCGCTGGTAATTACTGCCGTATTTTACCTGTAACTCGAATCCATCTTCATTATCGCTTTTGTCCTTCCAGGCAAGATCTATTTGATTCACGCTGATAACATCAGCAGTGAGATCTGATGGTGCCGCGGAGGGTTTCTCTATTTTTCCATTCTCACGAGATGCATCGACTACTTCCTCTACCTTATCGTATAAGTCGATCGGCCCGGGACAGGAGAGTGCAACTATGCTTATAATTACAATAGTGCATACTCCCACTATTCGTATGATTAAACTCTTCATTTTCATTCCTCCCAAATCATCACCGAATACATACGGCGTATATCTATTGCCCGTGCTTTTTCTTTTTCCTGGTTTCCCAGATAATCGAAGCGTTGTGCCAGCTCGGGGGATACACTGCTTAATCGTCTGTGCGTGTTACTTGCAGATTCGTATTCCTCCTTTGCGTATTGAACCCTGGCCATACCCAGCAGCGCCGCACGATTGTCGGGAGCGGCTTCGAGCACCTGGCTGTAGGACCTGTGTGCGGCGGCATACTCTTTCCGGAGGTAGGCGAGATTCCCCAAATTCACCAGCGCCGGTACGTAATCACTTTTCCGCGCAATTGCCGTTTGGAACTGTTCTTCTGCTAATTCGTAGCGGCCATAGCGGGCATAGAGTACCCCCAGGCTGTTGTGGGGGCGAACATCGCCTGGGCGAGAGCGGATGCGGGACTTCAACTCGCCCTCCCGGGCGGCAATCTCCCGGCTAACAAAGCGGTCCAGCTCGTCGCGGAAGGCGTTGGCCACTGTTGCTCGAAGGGGAATGTCCACCTGGTAGTCGGAGATGCCGAAGGCCACCGGCTCATAGCTCTTCCAGGCTTCGGCGGTGGAAAAGAAGCCGGCACGGCCCGTAAGCTTGTGCTCACGCCACTGCCGCGCCCCTTCGGTCCAGGCGGTCAGGAAGCCCTTATTCAGCAGAGTTGTCTCTACCGGCACCCAGACTGAACCGTCCTCCCGGCGAATCAGCTCCCCGTTACGGGAGAAGGCGTGGCCGGCCTCGCTGGCATCCTCCTCCAGACAGAAGGCGGTGTAGATGTGCCCAGGGACTGTAATGAAGGCGGTGGACACGCCTACAGCTTCCAGGAGGGCCGCAAAGGTGGCCGAGAGATCGTCACAGTCGCCGGCGCGGTACTGCAGGGTCTGGCGGGGAAATTGGACAGTGTCCACCGCATCAGCATCGGCGGAGAACTCGGCATAGGCACTGGAGGGGTCCACCACATAGGAGCAGCGGTGCTGTTGCAGAGCAGTGAAGAGGGCCATTGCCAGCTGCAGCTCCCTGCCAATGGCAGGGATGCCCTGTTCATCGATAATGGAGGCGATGTTGCGGGCGAAGCGCTGGATCTCCTCATCCCGGGCAGTGACAAAGGCAGCGATTTTCTGATCGTCGTCCCAACGCAGGGCGTTTCGGTCATAAGTATCGAGGGTAATCACCTCGGTGTCGGCTCCGGAGCGGCCTGATACCTTGTACTCGGCATCCAGCTCGGCGGCCACTTTTGCTCCTTCGGTAATTGAAAGGATTTCTTCGGTGAAGAGGGCATAGATGTCAATTTCCTGCTCGCCCCCCGGGGCGAGCTTCTCCACTCTGGCGCTTAGTTTCGGGGCATCCATGAACTGCCGCAGGCTCAGTCGAATCTCTATGTCTTCCACCGCCCGGCTGCCCTTGTTTACTACGTTGACGCTGCCGATGGGGTGGTCGTCGTAGTACTTATAGAGTACGGGAAAGACCCTATCTAGGCTGACAGAGGTAAAACGTATGTAATCGTCCAATGGCATTGCCCCAGCCGGGGCGAAGTCGGAACGTGGAATGGCAGCATTGCCCGGTCCGCCGATGCGTAGCGTGGTACCGATAGAGAGGGAAAGGCCGTCGTAAAGATTCACATAGGAATCGTAGCCGAGGCTTAGCTCGAGCTGTAGATCAGAAGACAGGAGAAAACCACCTCCGGCTCCGGCGCCATATGCCAGGCCTACTGCATCCCCAGAGGCGCTGCCGGTGAGAGCACCGTAGAATCCGCCGGCGTAGGCACGAGTAAAGAGACAGAGGCGGTTCCCCGC
>JAGYOC010000156.1 GCA_018399795.1 Dehalococcoidales bacterium | reverse complement strand
CAATAAACTGTTATTCTACGGCTATTTCATTCAGGGCTTCCGAATAGGCATTGAAGGTTCTTTCGTCAAATAGAACAAATATAATCTCAGTGAGGGCGGTCGTTTTAGTTTGTAAAAACCTGGCTATCGTTGAGATGGCAACCCTGGCTGCCCGGTCAACCGGATAGCCATATACCCCGGTACTGATGGATGGGAATGAAATACTCTTCAGCTTTCGATCTGTAGCCAGGTTCAGGCTTTCCCGGTAGGCGCTGGCCAGTAGCTCCGCTTCTCCCCTGCCGCCACCTCTCCAGACAGGGCCGACAGTGTGAATGACATATCTTGCTTTGAGATTACCCCCGGTGGTGATCACCGCTTTGCCGGTGGGCAGTTTCCCCTGCCGGGAGACAATCTGTTTGCATTCCGATAGAATAGCTGTGCCGCCTGCCCTGTGGATGGCGCCGTCAACACCACCGCCACCCATCAAGCTGGAATTGGCAGCATTTACAATGGCATCGGTATCCTGAGCGGTAACATCCCCCTGAATCACCCGCACGAGGACATTACCAAGCATAATAGTCCTTACCTGTTTTTCCATTTCAATTTCTCCCCCGGTAATTCATATTTTAATAAAGGGTCGAGCCACCTGTTGATCCAGTATAACCGCTTCGAAATACGTTGACAAACCTGCCTATCTGTGTTACACTCGCCACACATCGGGTTCTAATCCCGAAGTGCCATTTTGTCATGCTGGCATAATTGAGGAGGAGGTACTGAATGGCGTTACTTGAAATACAGGAGGTAAGCAAGTACTTCGGAGGTCTGGCGGCGCTCAGGGACCTGAATATCACAATAGAAGAGGGGGAAATCAGGGGACTCATTGGCCCCAACGGCGCCGGTAAAACAACGCTTTTCAATGTTATCAGCGGCGTATATCGACCAACCAAGGGCAAGGTAATATACAATGGAGAGGATATCTCACATTTACCTCCAAGCAAGATCGCGGCGAAGGGGCTGGTAAGGACCTTCCAACGGACGGCACTTTTTCACGATTTTACCGTGCTCAAAAACGTGGTCGTGGCCCGGCATCTAAGAGCTAGAGAAACTGTTTTCGGAGCGGTAGCCGGGACGGCGAAGCAGATGGAAATAGAGAATGAAGAAAAGGCCCTGGAGATAGTCGAGTTCTTGGAGCTTGGGCCCTATAAGGACGAGCTGGCGTTGAACCTCGCTCACGGACATCAGAGGGCGCTGGGTATTGCCATAGCCCTGGCTACGGAACCTCATTTGTTGCTGCTGGATGAACCTTTGACCGGCATGAACCCGGTGGAAAAGGAGCATATGATAGGTCTTATCGGCAAGCTGCATGACTACGGGATAACGATACTGATGGTAGAACATGATATGAGATCAGTGATGGGGCTTTGCAAGTATATCAGCGTGCTTGATTTCGGTAAGCTTCTGGTCGAAGGCTTGCCCAGGGAAATAATGGAGAACCCTAAAGTAATTGAAGCATACCTAGGAGGTGAAGAAGTTGTTGCTTGACATAAAGGACATTACCGTTCACTACGGGAAGGTATCCGCCATCAGGAATATCAACATTGGAGTTGATGAGGGGAGCATCGTTACCCTTATCGGGGCCAACGGGGCTGGTAAAAGCACCACTCTGAGGTCTATTTCCGGGCTGAACCACCCCTCGAGCGGGGAAATCTGGTTTAAAGACCACAGGATAGATAAGCTGCCCCCGGAAAAAATCAACCAGGCCGGCATTGCCCAGGTTCCCGAGGGAAGGCGTGTTTTCCCGGAGATGTCGGTGAAGGAAAACCTCATGATGGGCGCTTTCCTGCGCAGCGATAGCCAGGGAATTGAGAGAGATTTGGGCGTAGTTTTCCGGCACTTCCCCGTGTTGAAGGAGAGGCAGAAGCAGGCGGGTGGTACTCTCAGTGGCGGCGAACAGCAGATGCTGGCCATGGGGCGGGCTCTGATGTCTAATCCCAAGCTGATCCTTATGGATGAGCCGTCTCTGGGGCTGTCGCCCATTATGTGCCAGGAAATTGCCAAGATAATCAAGGATATTCATGAAGAGGGAAGGACCATAGTATTGGTTGAACAGAACGCCCGGCTGGCTCTGGCCCTGGCAGAAAAGGCCTATGTACTGGAGACGGGTAATGTTGTTCTGGAGGGACCTGCCAAGGAACTTCGTCAGAATGAAAAGGTGAAACAAGCCTACTTGGGTGGCTAAAAGGCAAAACGCCGATCATTGCTTTATGGTGACAGATATATTGATGTAGAAACCAGTAGATACAAGGAATGAATTTAGCCCGGGAGTTATCGCTCCCGGGCTAAATTCATTTGGCC
>JAGYOC010000155.1 GCA_018399795.1 Dehalococcoidales bacterium | reverse complement strand
GCTGCTGGAAAATGTGGGTATCTCCTACCCTGAAAAAAGGTTCTACTCCTACCCCCACCAGTTCTCAGGTGGAATGCGGCAGCGGGCTATGATTGCAATTGCTATTGCCTGCGAGCCGGAAATATTGGTGGCCGATGAACCGACCACCGCCCTGGATGTGACCATTCAAACCCAGATAGTCGAGTTGACCCGCCGTCTGCAGCGCGAGATGGGTATGACCGTCATCTGGATTACCCACGACCTGGGAGTAGTGGCCGGTATCGCAGACCGGGTGATGGTCATGTATGCGGGTATGCCGATTGAAGTGGCGAAGGTAGATGATTTGTATGAGAATGCCCAGCACCCTTATACCGAAGGCCTGCTGGGAGCTATACCAGAGGTAGGCGAAACCGGGCAGAACCGGCTAATCAGCATTGGCGGTGCCCCGCCGGACCTGTTTGAGGCGCCGAAGCATTGCCAGTTCGCCTGGCGCTGTCCGTATGTATTTGAGCGCTGCTGGAAAGAGATACCCCCGAACTACCAGGTGGAAGAGGGACATCATACGAAGTGTTTTTATGATATGAGTACGCAACAGGCCAGGGACGAGGAGTAGGGCAGTGGAAATAGTTCAAGTAGATAAAATATCAAAGCACTTTCAGCTTAAGCGCAGTTTCCTTTCCTTAGGCCGTTCCCCGGTGGTCAAGGCGGTGGATAACATCAGTTTTTCTATTGAAAAGGGGGAGACCCTCGGATTAGTCGGCGAGAGCGGCTGCGGTAAATCGACCCTCGGACGGACTATTTTACGCCTGTATGAACCAACCGGCGGGACAATCCGCTTTGAAGATACCAACGTATCGGAGCTGGGCAAAGAGGATCTGCGGAAGTTCCGGACCAAAATGCAAATTGTCTTTCAGGACTCCTATTCTTCGCTAAACCCCCGCCATCGCGTCGGTGATATTATCGCCGAACCGATGATGATACATACCAAAATGGAGCCGAAGGAGATTCAAGACAGAATCTTCGAGTTGCTGAAGCTGGTAGGTCTGAAACCGATGCACGCTCAGCGCTTTCCCCATGAGTTCTCCGGTGGACAGCGTCAGCGCATAAACATCGCCCGCGCCCTGGCGCTGTACCCGCGCTTTGTGGTCTGTGACGAGCCGATCTCCGCCCTGGACGTGTCCATTCAGGCTCAGGTAGTGAACCTTTTGCAGGATCTGCAGAAAAAACTCGGTATCACCTATCTGTTTATTGCCCACGACCTGAGTATGGTCCAGCACATCTCCGACCGCATCGCAGTGATGTATCTGGGGCGTATGATGGAGCTGACCACCAGCCGCCAACTCTTCGACGATCCGATGCACCCCTATACCCAGTCGCTCATCTCCGCCATTCCCATCCCGAACCCCAAGCGGGAGCGGGAGCGCGGACATATTGTGCTGGAAGGTGAAGTTCCAAGTCCGGTCAATCCTCCCTCCGGCTGTGTGTTCCACACCCGCTGTCCCGTTGCCGAAGAGCGCTGCAGCCGGGAAGTTCCGGAATACCGCGAGGCTAAACCGGGTCACTGGGTAGCTTGCCACTTTGCATTAGACGATAACAAGGTCAAAATCCTGTAGCAGCTGGCGCTTTTAGGAATTACTCTAAAAACTCAAAACAGTAAGCCTAAGGGCTTCACCCGTAGTTATATTTTATATTATAATTTCTTAACTTTGCTATATCGAGAAAAAGGCTTATGAAAAGAAATATATTTCTGTCCGTATTGCTACTCTTATCAGTATCGCTTGTCCTGGTGGTAGGCTTCAGTGCACTCACGCTTAATATGATCAGCACTATGATAGCCGCCGGCTCTTCGGTTGGTTTAAGCTCTGAGTTACTCGCCTCGCTTTCGCGGGTCCGTATTATGCTATGGGTAGGCGGCTTGTCTACCGGGATTTTACTGGCAGTAGCGGCGGTCTTTTTTGCTATAGGGGTACGCCGGTCATTAGCTGAGCAGTCCAGGTTTATTGAGCAAGTAAGTGACGGAAAAACCGGAATACCCGAAAAATTACCCTTTTCTGCGCAGAAGGAAATAACTTCCATCAATACTGCCTTGTTAAGGTTATTTACTGAGTTGCGCCGTTTCATCCTGCAAATAAAAAATACCGGTATGCAGAGCCAGGAGATAGGTGAAGATCTATTGAAACAAACCTCAGCTATCAGTAAACAAACCACCACCATCAAGACAACGATGGACACTGTAGAAAATAAGGTCGGCGAGCTTGATGCGGAAGTGGAAGAGTCGGAGACTGCAGTCCAGGATATGAACCAGTATATCAGCAGAGTAAATGAGCAGATTGCCGAGCAGACTTCGGCAGTAAGCGAGTCCTCTGCTTCTGTTGAAGAGTTAATTGCATCGATTAAGAATATTGCCTCTATCGCCGAAGCAAAGGGAACCCAGGCCGAGAGTCTGGCAGAGCTGGCCAAGGTAAGTGACGGGGAGATGCGTAAGACCAGTGATGTTATCCGTAAAGTCTCCGATTCTACCTCGGTGGTGATGGAGATGGTGGAGGTCATCAACGATATTGCAGGGCGAACCGACCTGTTGGCGATGAATGCGGCCATAGAAGCTGCCCATGCGGGAAGCTATGGTCGCGGTTTTGCGGTGGTAGCCCAGGAAATACGAAACCTGGCCGAAAACGCCCGCGAAAATGCGGGTAAGATGGGTGAAAACCTCAAGCAGGTTGTAGAAAATGTAAATGCGATGGCAGAGATCGGCGGTGGCTTAGCGCAGTCAAACCGAACCCTGATTGATGAAATTCATGAGGTGGCCGATGGGGTGCGGGAAATGCAAAACGGAACAGAGGAGATGTCTGCCGGCAGCGATCAAATCTCCTCGGCCCTCGGTAATCTGGTAGCCACCAGCGACCAGTTAAAAGAAGCCGCCTCGGGGATGGAAAGCCGGTTGCAGGTAGTTGAGGGCTCCGTAAGCTCCCTTAAGGATCTGTCCAAAATGAATGCCGACAGTGCACAGGCGGTAAGTGAAACTGTTGAACATATCAGCCGCGCCACGGGTATGCTGGAGAAACTGGGGCAGGTGAATGAGCGTAACGTTGGAACCTTAAACCACTATGTTGCCCGTTTTCCGGTACGCGGAAATGTGCTGGCAGAAAATTTGCCTCCTTATAATTTTCTGCAGAACGGCGAGCCGGTTGGTCTGGCCATAGATATTGTCCGGGCAATGTATATGAAAATGAACAAAACCGCCGAAATCGAGTTTATGCGCTGGGAAGAGGCCCAAGAAGCCGCAACAGAGCAGTCTGATGTTCTTCTGCTTACGGTGTTTCGCTCTGAAGAGCGGGAACCATTGTTCAAATGGATCGGTCCCGCCTTTCAGGAACAGGTGCATCTGTTTGCTCTGAAGCAGCGGACTATCGGCTCTATCAGTGATATCTCTTCCCGTCAGGACCTGAGGATAGGCACCCAAAAGGGCAATCTTGAAACTCAATACCTCATTGAGAAGGGATTCAAAAAAGAGCACAATCTGTTTTTGTATGAAGATACCAGCCGGCTGATTCAGGCCCTCTTTAGCAACGAAGTTGATCTCATACCAATGGGAAAGCTGCAGATGATGCATCAGCTGCAGGCAATGCAGCGGGATCCTGCGGACCTGGAAAGTGTGTATGCACTAAACGAAACCTCCACCGACCTGTATATGGCCGTCGGTACCTCAACTGCGGATGAGACCGTAAGCTTGTATCGCCAGGCTTTTAGAAATTTGAAGCAGTCCCAGGAGTACCGACAGATCCTTGAGCGCTGGTCATAAATGCGTTGGTCGTAAGTGCGCTGGTCGTAAGTGTTTAATTTTGCTTCAGACTTGACCCCGGTATCTTCGACTTGCTACACTTTACGGGTAAACTAAATATGAATATGGAAATAGTTGGCCAATTTTTAACATCACCAAACTGGTTTAGATCAATACTGGCCGTGGTTCTATTCATCTACGCCTATCGGCTTCCGATTCGTCCACCCTGTTTTATAGCCTTTACCGCAATTCCCTTAATTTACCTGTTCCGAGAAGTAGTATTTTTTGTTCTCCCGGCTAAGGTGATAGTTCTGACTGTTGAGTTCG
>JAGYOC010000154.1 GCA_018399795.1 Dehalococcoidales bacterium | reverse complement strand
AAGAGAATCGATACATCAAAAAAGGAGAGACGCTCGTTTTCTCTGAGCGATGAAGAAGCAATCAAACTTGCCAGATGGGCCATGGTTATCGAGGATCACTATCGTAAGCCCATGGATATAGAGTGGGCCAAGGATGGGGAAACTGGAGAATTGTTCATTGTACAGGCTCGTCCGGAGACAGTGCATTCCCAGAAAGAACCCACTGCTCTGAAGACATTCCGTCTGAAGGAAAAGGGAGAGCGTGTACTTACGGGATTGAGCATAGGTCAGGCAATTGCGGTCGGCGAGGCTCAGGTGATAAAAAGGACGGACAAAATTGAGAAATTCAAGGATGGGTCGATACTGGTCACAGGTATGACCGATCCCGATTGGGTGCCGATTATGAAGCGCGCGGCTGGAATAGTTACCGATCTTGGAGGCAGAACTTCGCATGCAGCTATTGTTAGCCGGGAGCTTGGTATACCTGCGGTAGTAGGTACTGGGGAAGCCACCGAAATTCTGGATGACGGGCAGGAGATAACCATTTCCTGTGCCGAAGGTGAAGAAGGATATGTATACCGGGGGTTCCTCGATTACGATGTATCAGACGTAAGCCTTAAAAAGTTGCCCCAGATAAGCACGGGCGTCATGATAAACATTTCCAGCCCTGCGGCAGCTTTTCGCTGGTGGCGTTTACCCGCAAGCGGCATAGGACTTGCCAGGATGGAGTTTATCGTCAACAATATTATCAAGATTCACCCGATGGCCCTGGTACACTTCGGCCAGCTTGAGGAAAAGAGTGTGATTGAGAAGATAGAGAAGTTGACCAAGGGTTATCAGGACAAAACGGAGTATTTCGTATACAATCTGGCACAGGGCATTGGTAAAATAGCGGCTTCCCGCTACCCGAATCCGGTGATTGTACGAATGAGTGATTTTAAGACCAATGAATATGCTAACCTTATCGGGGGAAAGAGTTTTGAACCCGAGGAGGAAAACCCCATGCTGGGTTTCCGGGGAGCGTCGCGCTATTACAGTGATCGCTACCGCGAGGGTTTTGCCCTAGAGTGTCGTGCTATCAAGCGAGTCCGCGACGAAATAGGGCTGAATAATGTCATAGTGATGATACCGTTCTGCCGGACTCCGGAAGAGGCTGAAAAGGTGCTTGAAGTGATGGCCCGTTACGGGCTGGAAAGAGGGAAAGATGGTCTCGAGGTATATGCTATGGCTGAGGTGCCTTCAAATATTATCCTGGCGGAAGAGTTTTGTGACTACTTCGATGGTTTCTCTATCGGCTCAAACGACCTTACGCAGCTGGTGCTGGGAGTTGACCGGGATTCTGCGGAGCTATCTTACCTTTTCGATGAAAAACACAGGGCAGTAAAAGATGCCATAGCACAGCTCATTCGCTCTGCCCATAAGCGGGGGTGCAAGGTCGGTCTATGTGGTCAGGCGCCAAGCGATAACCCTGAATTCGCTGAATTTCTGGTGAAAAGTGGTATAGACTCCATCTCGGTGAACCCTGATAGCGTTCTTGATGTTATCAACCATGTTGCTATTGCTGAGCAAAAACAATAGTATGTAAACTTGGATATTTTGGTGATGTTACAAATATTATAGATAAAGTGGGAAGTGATTATGCAGCATAATAATGATTACCAAGGGTACAAAGTCGAGGTGATCATCGAGATACCGAGGGGAAGCCGTAACAAATATGAAATTGACCATACAAGCGGCAGAATAAAGCTTGATAGGGTACTCTATTCCTCTGTGCACTACCCTACCGATTACGGATATATTCCCGGCACCAAGTCAGCCGATGGCGACCCTCTGGATGTGCTGGTAATCGTTGAAGAGCCCACTTTCCCGGGTTGCCATGTTGAAGTAAGGCCAATAGGGGTTCTCCATATGCACGATGAAAAGGGTACTGATGAAAAAATACTCGCGGTACCCGTTGCTGACCCGCGTTTTGAGGGAATAGACGATATTTCCGAAGTCCGCAGACACTGGCTGACCGAGATCGAGAATTTCTTTAACACCTACAAGATGCTGGAAGGAAAAGAGACCAGGATCGGAGAATGGAAAGGTGCAGAGCAGGCCAGGGAGCTAATACAGAAGTACCAGTCCATGTTCGAAAAGTAAACATGCTCAAATATTGTCCGGGGGGATTAAATATGCCGCAGGAAGAAAATGGAGAAGGGCATGCCAGCCTTGCCAGGGATATGGCACGGTTATTGAATAACCAGATATATATCACCACTGTTACCAATACGAGATACAGTCTTAAGGATAGCGAAATTGAGGCTATCAGTAACGAGCTGGATGCCTGGCTTGACCGGGTTTTTATTCTCGCTAGAAAACACGGAGCGGAGGGATTAACCGTAAACGTCGGTGGGAGTTCCCCGCCCACAGTATCAGCTACTTTTAGCTGGGATAAGAAAGGTATTTCAAGGTAATAAAGTCTGAGAGAACGGATAGCTTGGAATGGCTGTTCCGGAGGGGATCTCTTCTCAAAGCCATCGGTGCTCACTTCCCCGATTTTCTTAAGCTTGTCATCTTTATTATACTGCTTTACCCCAGGTTGCCGTGAGAGATTATGGGCTTGATATATGGTGGATAAAGGATGAATATAAAAAGCGCCGGCATTTTGCAAAATGCCGGCGCTTTGCTTTTCTGGTGGAGACGGGGGAGAGTCGAACTCCCCGTCCAGAAGAGGCTACCCAGGATATCCTACAGGCTTAGCCGGCTCTTTGGTCTTGCCTGACCGGCCTCTGCCGGCCGAGTTCGGTCAGGCAAGCCGATATATCTTTCACCACCCTGTATCGGCGTCGGGGCGGTGGCACCTCGACTTCTCGGCACCCGATCCCGACCCGTCGAGGTGGGGTCGGGCTGGGCGTGCAGCCTATTTAGTTAGGCGGCAAGAGCGAATTCAGGTTCGCCAGTTGTTTTTTGCCACCTGTTTTATGAGGTTGGTGGCACCTCAGCCTGCAATCCTGTAGCATACCTCCTCTGTCGAACCCGCGCGTCCCCGCTTTTCCGGTGATATCTCCAAGATTCACTATATCAGCGATATCTCTTCATAGTCCGCCCGATTTCCCTTTCCATCTGGCGCCGGGCAATAGATTCCCTCTTATCGTACATCTTCTTGCCTCGGGCGGAGGCTATCTCAAGCTTGGCAATGCTATCTTTAATATAGAGCTTGAGGGGAACCACGGTCAAGCCCTTCTCCTCTATTTTACCGGACAGAATATCAATCTCCTTGCGGTGCAGGAGAAGCTTGCGGGGCCGGGTTGGTTCATGGCTCATATAGCTACCCGCTTCATAGCGGGCGATATGGGCATTGAGTAACCAGAGCTCGCCTTTTTCCGGCTTTACATAGGAATCGCCCAGGTTTACCCTTCCGGCCCTGATTGATTTTATTTCCGTGCCGGTCAGCACGATACCGGCCTCGATACTATCCCCGATATGGTAGTTATGAAATGCCTTGCGGTTGGTAACGACCGTCTTTCTTGCCACCACCCTAATTATATCACACCCTATTCCCTGACCAGTACCAGGTGGCGCTTCCATTCCGGTCGGCTCTTGGGGAAGTCGGAGCGGAAATGTGCCCCGCGGCTCTCTTCACGTCGCAGTGCGGCTTCGGCAACCAGACGCCCGGTCAGGGCCAGGTTGTTCAGTTCGTAGGAGGGCCGGTCGGTGGGTTCGGGGAGGCATTTCTCCCAGGTAGCAAGAATGTCAAGGGCTTCGTTGAGGCTTTCGCGGTCGCGGATTATGCCGGCCCGGTCCCAGAGCAGCTCCTGGAGTGCAGATAGGTTGGCAAGGGGGACTTCATCCGGCTCCTGCCGCGGACTCAGTGTGTAACGGTCTGCAGCTTCCTCATCGTTGATCGCTGGCTCGGGCGCCGTTTCCATGGCGGTTCTCTCGATAATCCGCTGGCTGAATACCACTGCCTCTAGGAGGGAGTTCGAGGCCAGTCGGTTGGCACCATGGACCCCGGTGCAGGCGCATTCTCCGACGGCGAAAAGGTCGGTAATACTGGTTTCCCCCCAGGTATTGGTCTTGATACCGCCCATCATGTAATGGGCAGCGGGAGCTACTGGTATCAGGCCACGGGTAATATCGAGGCCCCGTACCAGGCAGAACCGGTAGATGTGGGGAAACCTGGTGGTTATGGTGTGGGGAGGAAGGTGAGTAACGTCGACAAAAACCCGGTCCGATGCTGTTTTTCTCATCTCGTAGATTATGTTGCGAGTAACCACGTCACGCGGGGCCAGATCTGCATCTGGTGTGTAGTCCGGCATAAAGCGGTAGCCATCCACATTGCGCAGTACTCCTCCTTCACCCCTTACTGATTCCGAGATAAGAAAGGGGGTTACTCCCGGCATGCGCAGGGCGGTGGGGTGGAACTGGAAAAACTCCATATCTGCTATCTCGGCACCCGCCTTGAAGGCTAGTGCAATGCCATCACCGGTAGCGATATCCGAGTTGGTGCTGAACTTGTAGAGGTGCCCTGCCCCGCCGGTAGCAAGAATCAGGAATCGGCAGTGAAAAAGTTCGGAGGAACTGGTGCGGCAATCTAGGGCCCTTATACCGCTCACGGCACCATTTTCAACCAGTATCTCCGTAACCAGGCAGTCTTCAAGGACCTGTATCTGGGACAGCCTTATCCGGCGGCTCAGGGCGCTTTCAACGTGTTCGCCGGTGGCATCGCCTCCGGCATGGAGTATACGCGGCACACTGTGGGCTGCTTCTTTGGTCAGCGCGATTTTACCGTTTGATGTATCGAAGGGCACCTCGAGGTTAACCAGGTCGGCAATACGGGCGGGCGCTTCGCTGGTCAGAATATGTACCGCCTCGTTATTGCATAGACCGCTCCCGGCAGTTACCGTATCCCGGAAATGGAGTTCCTTTGAATCGTCGTTACCGATGGCGGCGGCAATGCCACCCTGGGCATGCCTGGTGTTGCAGTCTTCGATACTGCCCTTGGTGATAACCAGTACGCTGCCCTGCTCCTTGGCCAGGAGGGCGGTATAAAGTCCGGCAATACCGCTGCCGATTATTATATAGTCATATCTGGCCAATTGATTATTCCTCAGTTTTCCCGAGGTGATCGGTGGAATCTGCTATTCTATCCTGTATTTGGCTTTCCCTTTCTCGTAGAGGTCCCCGCCATGGACATCATTGATGACTCTGACCGGAAAATCCTTTACCTCGAGACGGTGTACCGCCTCTGCTCCCAGGTCATCGTAGGCGATTACCTCCGCTTTTTTTATTCCTTGCGAGGCTAGCGCACCGGTACCGCCAACCACGGCGAAATATACCGCGTTATGTTTTTTGATGGCTTCTTTTACTTCGGATGAACGCATTCCTTTGCCGATCATTCCCTTGAGCCCTTCTTCAATCAGGCGGGGTGAGTAGCTGTCCATGCGCCCGCTGGTGGTAGGCCCAGCCGAGCCGATAATGTGTCCTGGCCGGGCGGGAGAAGGCCCCATGTAATAAACCGTCTGCCCTTTGATATCGAAGGGCAATGGCTTTCCTTCCTCCAGGGCTTCGACCATCCTCTTGTGAGCGGCATCCCTGGCCACATAGACAGTGCCGCTGAGAAGAACCTCATCACCGGTGTGGAGATCCTGGATTATATCATCGGTCAGGGGGAGTTTGATCTTCTTTTTTGCCATTTTAGCCTCCTCTTAGAGAGTAGCTTCTTTGTGCCGGCAGCTATGGCACTCCAGATTTACCGCCACCGGCAGGCTGGCGATATGGGTAGGGAATATCTCGATATGAACGGCCAGAGCGGTTATTCTTCCTCCGTAGCCCATCGGCCCAATGCCCAGTTTGTTGATGCGGCTGAGAATTTCCCGCTCCAGTTCGGCGGTCTCCGTGTCAGTGTTCGGCTCACCTATCTTGCGGAGAAGCGCTCTTTTGGCCAGCATTATAGTTTTTTCTGCGGTACCTCCAATGCCGACACCGACGATGGTTGGGGGGCAGGGATTGCTTCCCGCCCTATCCACGGAATTGACCACGAAATCGATAATTCCCTGACGTCCTTTCGCCGGGTGAAGCATGGCCAGGCGGATCATATTTTCGGAGCCCCCTCCCTTGGGTTTGGCGATAATCCTCACTTTGTCTCCGGGAACGATATCTGTATAGATGACTGCGGGGGTGTTGTCTTTCGTATTGACCCGTGCGGAAAAAGGACGGCTCACCATAGATTTGCGCAGGTAGCCCTGCGTATATCCGTGTCGTACCCCTTCGTTGACCGCGGAGTAAAGGTCGCCGCCGACTATATGGACTTCCTGACCCAGTTCCAAAAAAACTACGGCATCACCTGTGTCCTGACAGAGAGGGATTCGCTCTTTGGCTGCTATATCGGCATTCCTTATGATGCTTTCCAATACTTCTCGTCCTATAGGGGATTCCTCCTCCTGCTGTGCCTTCTTGATGGCGTCTATTACGTCTTCGGGGAGGTGATGACAGGCGTCCTGGAAGAGCTGTGATACCGTTTTGGTTATCTCACTGGCTTCAATCTCTCTCATTGTCCTGCTTGTTCCTCCTTTTCCGGCGCTGGTAGGCTTGACCATACATTATACCTTATATGTGCTTTATCCTGCTCGCGTGTTATTCACTTATGTTTCCCTGTATCCGGTTAAATACCCATATCCTTTATCATCCCTCTTACCACATCTGCTGATTCCTTAAGGGCCGCCTTTTCGTCATCTCTTAGTTCAAGCTCGATTATCTGCTCGATACCTTCCCTGCCCAGTTTAACTGGGACTCCGATGGTGGTGTCTCTCAGACCGTATTCACCCTCCATGCAGACGGCACAGGGCAGAATCTCTTTCTTATCAAGTACGACAGCATCTGCCATACGGGCGATTGCGGCTGAAGGAGCAAATGAAGCGCTTCCCGTCTTCAGCAGCTCCACAATCTCGGCACCGGCCCTGACGGCCCGCTCTACCAGCCGGTCAATTTTCTCTCTGGATAAGAGGCTGGTTATAGGAATGCCGTGGACCGTGGTAAGCCTGGGGATGACCACCGCGGAGTCACCGTGCTGGCCCAGGATACAGGCGAAGATATCTGCTGCGGAGACGTTTAGCTCTTTGGCGATAAAGCTTCTCAGCCGGCTGCTGTCCAGTACTCCAGAAAGCCCGAAAACCCTGCTCCGTGGCAGCCCACTGATGCTTTTTACAAGGTAGGTCATCGCGTCAACAGGGTTAGTGGCTACGATGATGATGGCTTTGGGGGAATGGGCCAGGAGCTTGCGGGTTACCTCGCTGACGATATTCATATTCGTTGTCAGCAAATCATCGCGTGTCATTCCGGGTTTACGGGTTACACCGGCAGTGATGATAGCCAGGTCCGAGCCGGCGGTTTCCTGATATTGACCGGTACCGATAATGGTGGTGTCTGTACCTGCAACGGGCATTGACTCTTGGATATCGAGCCCTTTGCCCTGTGCCAGTCCTTCGACAACATCCAGCAGGGTTATTCTGGCATAGCCCCGGTCGGCTAGCTGTTTGGCACATAGGGCACCGACGTTTCCTGCGCCGATAACGCTTATCTTGGTCATTACCATTTTCCCTGTATCCTTTAACAGGTTCCGTCAGGCTGGAATGATACCGTGCCTCTTTTTTGGCCTTTCCTCTTCCTTACCGATTATTGCCTCCAGAGCCTTGATGAGCCTGGGCCTGGTCTTAGCAGGTTCGATAACATCGTCAATATGCAGATTGCGGGCGGCCTGGTAGGGATTGGCGAAGGTGGTACGGTATTCCCTTATTTTTTCCTGAAGCAATGTCTCGGGGTCATCCGCTTTCTCCAGTTCCTTACGAAATATTATTGCTGCGGCTCCTTCCGACCCCATTACAGCCAGTTCTGTAGTTGGCCAGCAGAAAACGCTGTCGGCGCCAAGCTCCTTGCAGCACATCCCGATGTAGGCCCCTCCGTATGCCTTCCTTATGGTAAGGGTTATCTTGGGCACTACTGCCTCGGAATAGGCATAGAGCATCTTGGCACCGTGCCTGATGATACCTCCCCACTCCTGGTCGGTACCGGGCAAGTATCCGGGAACGTCAACTATGTTTACCAGAGGAATATTGAAGGCATCACAGAAGCGTATAAAGCGTGAAGCTTTGTCACAGGCGTCAATGTCCAGAACCCCTGCCTTTGACATCGGCTGCTGGGCAATGATACCGACCGTCCATCCGTTGAGACGGGCAAAACAGGTGATAATATTCGTAGCAAAGCTGGGGAAGGTCTCAAAGTAGCTATTTCCCCCGTCGGTTCTGCGGTCAAATACCGTGCTGATGAGCCTGTGCATATCGTAGGGTTTGCTGGTTCTGGTCGGTACAATATCAAAAAGCGTTGGGTCACTGCGTTCCGGGTCATCTCCCCAGTCAACCCGCCTGGGATTTTCCCGGTTGCTTGAGGGCAGGAAATCGAGCAGTTCCTTGATACTATCCAGGCATTCCTCCTCGCTGGGTTCTGAGCGGCAGGCCACTCCTGCCTTCCTCTGGGCTGTGTCGGCACCGCCCAGCTCTTCATGGCTGACTTCTTCTCCCGTAACCGCCCTGACCACCTGCGGTCCGGTAATATAGGCATAACTGGTCTTCTTGACCATGAAAATAAAGTCCATCAGGGCGGGTGAATACACGCCCCCACCTGCACAGGGACCCATTATGGCACAGATTTGGGGTATTACTCCCGAGAAAATCGAGTTGCGAAGGAATATTCGGCCATAACCGGCCAGGGCATCAACCCCATCCTGGATTCGGGCACCACCGGAGTCGTTTATCCCTATTACCGGACAGCCAGCCTTGGCGGCGCTGTCGAGGATGCGGCAAATTTTCTGGGAGTGTATTTCGCTGAGGCTTCCCCCCACTGAGGTGAAGTCCTGGGCATATACATAGACCGTTCTGCCATTTACCCGGCCGTATCCCGTGATTACGCCGTCGGCAGGCACCGTGATTTTGTCCATACCGAAATCAGTACCGCGATTGGTGGCGAAGATACCGATCTCACAGAAAGTACCATCATCGAGCAGTCGTTCGATTCTCTCCCGGGCTGTCAGCTTGCCCCGTTCTCTCTGCTTCTGAACATTTTTATCTCCTCCCATCTGCCTGATGGAATTTTTCCTTTCCCTGAGGTCAGCAAGTATTTCTTGCCTGATTTCCTCTTCTTTCTGCTGTGGTTCTGACATTTTTTGAGGCTCCATTGCTTAGTTGTGATGATTTTCTGTCGTGATCATTCACCTATCACTATAACATTATAACGGCAAAATTTACACTGCTAGTGAATCTGACAACGGCACTCCCGCCTAGAAATCCTTCCCTATGCTGGTCTATAATTATGGTGATGGCTGGTAGTATATTTTTACTGGCCGGGGAATCGGTTTTTCGGGAAGGGGTAGAGCTTGTGAATACGGACGAATTGAAGAGCCTTGTTATCAGTGAGGTGGATTCCGAAAGCGGGCGCCTTGGGGATCTCAGCCTCAAGATTCATTCCCATCCTGAGATGGGTTTTGACGAAAGAAAAGCGGTTGGCTGGCTTGGGACTTATCTTGGCGGAAAAGGTTTTTCGGTTGAGAACGGAATCTGCGGGCTAAGCACCGCTTTCCGGGCACGTTATGGGGATGGTAAACCGGTTCTGGGAATTATCGCGGAGTACGATGCGCTGCCTGGTCTGGGCCATGCCTGCGGCCATAATATCATTGCTGCCAGCGCCGTGGGGGCGGCGGTTGCCATCCGGGCGGTAATTGACAGTCTGGGAGGAAGCGTCGTTGTCCTTGGCACGCCGGCTGAAGAGATGGGAGGTGGTAAGGTAACCATGCTTGAGATGGGGGCCTTCAGTGAGCTTGACATGGCCATGATGTTGCATCCTGGGGTATATGATATCGCCACCATCCGGGCACTTGCCAGTCAGGTTCTGAAGGTAGAGTTCTTTGGCAAAGCGGCTCACGCTGCCGCCAGACCGGAAGCGGGTATCAATGCCCTGGAAGCAATGCTGCAGTCCTTTACCGCGATTAATTCGCTCAGGCAGCATATCAGTGACAGAGCCCGGATACACGGTATCATTACCGATGGAGGTCAGGCTGCCAATATCGTTCCCGAACACAGCGCCGGTGTATTTATTGTGAGGGCGGAGAGCGATGCCTATCTGGGTGAGTTGAAGCAAAAGGTGGTCAATTGCTTCAGCGGGGCGGCTACGGCCAGTGGTGCACGGCTGGAATACCGCTGGGAGAAAAACCACTATGCGACAATGCTTAACAATATGCCCCTGGCCTGTTTATTCCGGCGCAATGCGGAGTTGCTGGGGAGAGTGATGGAGCTTACCTGCCCGGATGGTTTTGTCTTCAGTACCGATATGGGTAATGTCAGTCATCAAATCCCTGCGATTCACCCAATGATGGCCATAGCACAGGATAATATATTGCTTCACTCCAGTCAGTTTGCTTCGGCCGCTGCTTCTGATGAGGGCAAACGTGCTTTGCTTGACGGGTCGAAGTCAATGGCGATGACTGCTGTCGATTTGCTGGCCGATTTGGATAAAATGGAAGAGATAAAAGAAGGATTTAGCCGGCAGTGATAATGAAGTAAGGGTTGTAGATGAAGTATAATGTGGTAATCAAAATCAGGCAGAAAGGTTGAAATATGAAGGTTGTATTTTTGGATGACGTACCCGGTGTGGCCAGTTCGGGTGACATAAAGAATGTGGCTGATGGCTATGCGAGGAATTACCTTATCCCCCGTAAAATGGCCTTGCTGGCCAGTACGGATGCTATCAAACAGGCGGAAGCGAGGAGTCGTGAAAGGGCCAGACAGCGGGCCGAGACAGAAGCCCAGCTGAGGGAGCAGGCGGGCCTGATAGAGGGCACGAACATCGAGATAACGGCCAGAGTGGGGAGCAAGGAGCGATTGTACGGCTCGATTACCAGTGCTGATATTGCTCGGGAACTGGAGAATAGCTGCGGCGTGGTAATCGACAAGCGAAAAATAGAGATGGCGGAGAATATTCACCAGCTTGGCAGCTACGAGATAGCTGTAAAGCTGGGCAAGGATATTGTGCCCAAGATAAATGTCACCGTTGTCGAGCAGAGGGTTGAAAGAGAGGATGAGGTAAAGAAGGAGAAAACCGTAAAGAAAGAAAAGGAAGAGACGGAGGAAAAGGAGTCGGAATAGATTGAATGCTGACAGGCTACCGCCCCATGATACCTCTGCTGAGGAAGCAGTAATCGGGTCACTGCTTATTGATGGCGATGCCATCTATAAGGTTGCCATACTTATCAAGGCGGCGGATTTCTATAATGAGAGCAACTCTCAGATATACGCTGCTTGCCTGTCATTGTATCAGCGTAGCGAGGCCATCAACCAGATTACGGTTGCACAGGAACTCGACAGGCAGGAAAAACTCGAGAATTGCGGTGGCGGAGCCTACCTGAGCTACCTGATATCGATAGTACCCACTTCTCTCGATATCGAGCACTATGCCCGTATAGTATACCGGCTGTCGGTAATGCGACGGCTTATCGAGGCCAGCAATCAGATTGCGGCCATCGGTTATCAATCGGATCCGGATGTTGATGCAAGTATCAGCCGAGCTGAGAACACCCTTCTGCAGATACGACAGGGGCAGGAAAGCCGGGGCCTGATTCCCGTGCGTCAGGTTCTGGATAAGTACTTCGAGGACGCCGAGCAGGGGTCAGTTTCTCTTGATGAAGCGATAGAAAAAATTCCCCACGTGGATTCGGGGTTCACGGGACTGGACGAGATGCTGGGAGGGTTTCAGCGGTCCGATCTAATAATTGCTGCGGGCAGGCCCAGCATGGGGAAAACCAGCCTGGCTTTGAATATCGCCCGTAACGCCGCTGTGGAAAGCGGTGCCTGCGTAGCTGTGTTCAGTCTCGAGATGTCGCGTGATTCACTGGTACGACGCTTGCTTTCGAGTGAGTCGGGTGTAAATCTGAGCCGGGTGCGCTTTGGCTCACATGGTGAAGCTGATGAAGAGAAAATACTGAATGCCAGCGGCGTACTTTCTGAGGCACAGATTTACATTGATGATTCTCCTCATTTACGGGTGGTGGATATAAGGAGCAAGGCGAGGCAGCTATATTACGAACGGGGCCTTGACCTTGTCATAATTGACTATCTGCAGTTGATACAGGGGGAGGGGAAAAGGGAAAACAGGGTCCAGGAAATAAGCTATATCACCCGGTACCTGAAGGGAATAGCCCGTGAGCTCGATGTGCCGGTTATAGCGGCCTCACAGTTGAGCCGTTTGGTGGAATCCAGACCTTCACATAAACCCCAGTTATCCGACCTTCGTGAGAGTGGCAGCATTGAGCAGGATGCCGATATAGTCCTGTTCATTTACCGGGATGAGGTGCGCTATCATTCTCAGCAGGAATGGGAAGTCGAACACCCGGGCCAGAAATATCCGCCCCCAGCTGAAGTAATCATCGCCAAGCACCGTAACGGACCTACCGGTCAGATAAATCTGAACTTTATTCCCAGGCTCGCCAAGTTTACCAATATACCGGGTAATGTTGGCAGCGCCAAGGCAAGTTTGTTATGAAAAAGTTCGCTGGTTTCCCGGGCAGGATGCAGTTTACCCCCTTACCCAACGTTTTCTTCAGTACCTTGATTCCCCAGATAACCGATGCGGCTGAACTCAAGGTAACCCTTTATATATTCTTCGCCCTTTACCGGAAGAAGGGGTATCCCCGCTGTGTCAGTTACCGGCAGCTTGAGGGTATACCTGCCTTGATGCATAGCCTAGGAGACACCGCGCATTCGCCTTCTGAAATACTGCGCGGGGCGCTGGCAATGGCGGTGGAAAGGGGCTCCATTCTTCACATGGCGATGGAGAGAAACGGTGTGGCCGAGGACATATATTTTGTCAATGCCGAGCCGGATAGAAGGGTTGTAGAGAGGATAAAAAGCGGGGAAATTTCTCTGCAAGACCTCGTTGTCGGCCCGGAAACTGATAACGCGGTTTCCGTGGCGGACAGGCCGGATATTTTTACCGTGTACGAGGAAAATGTCGGCATGCTTACTCCTATTATTGCCGAAGAGTTGATGCAGGCTGAGAGGATTTATCCCGAAGGATGGATAGCAGATGCCATCAAGGAGGCGGTTTTGCTCAACAAGCGGAACTGGCGTTATATTTCCCGCATCCTGGAGCGCTGGAAGCAGGAGGGAAGGAGCGATGGAACACCTGGGCGATATTCTAAAAGGGAAGATACCGAACGTTACACCAAACAAAAATACGGACATATGTTCCAGCGCTGAAGCGATGGAAAGCGTGTCGAACTCCGGCTGTTCCATCTGTAATGGGACTGGCTTCGTTCACCCCCTGCTTGCTACCGGAAGACCGGACTATAGCCGGGTCATACCCTGCCGCTGTGTAAAGGAAGATCTGGCCAGGGAGGAGCAATTCCATCTGGTCAGCTACAGTAACCTTGGTGCTCTTACCCGTTTTACCTTTGCCGAACTGATTCCCGAAGGAAGGAGCGGGAATCCCGTGAACCAAGAGCAGTTTGCTTTTGCCTACCGGACGGCCAGGGAGTTTGCCCGGGAACCTTCCGGGTGGTTGATTCTTACCGGACCCAGCGGTTGCGGTAAGACTCATCTGGCGGCGGCCATCGCCAATGAGAGAATCGGGCAGGGTCAACCCGCCTTCTATATATCTGCACCCGACCTTCTGGACCGTCTGAGGTCTGCCTTCAGCCCGGCCAGTGAAGTGCCTTATGATGAGTTCTTTGAGCAGGTTCGCAGCACCCCTCTGCTGGTTCTGGACGACCTCGGTGCTCAATCAAGCACACCATGGGCCAAGGAAAAACTGGAGCAGCTGCTTAATCACCGCTTTAATAGTGCCTTGCCTACCGTTATTATACCCATAGTACCTGTTGAACAGCTCAGTGACCGGTTGGCCAATCGTGTTAACGACCCTGAGCTGTGCTGTATATGTAGCGTGGAGGACAGGGAAATCAGCCTGGATTATGGCTGGGGGCCTGAGTTTGAGCTTCAGAAGGGAATGACTTTCGAGAACTTCGACCAGGAAAGGCTAAACTTGCCCCGGGAGCAGCGGGATAACTTGAAGCATGTTTTTGACGGGGTCTTCCGGTTTGCCCGTTCACCGGAGGGCTGGCTGGTGTTGCAGGGAACAAATGGTTGTGGAAAGACTCACCTCGCGGCGGCAGTGGCGAACTATTGCTTTCAGGCTGGAAAACCGGCAAGGTTCGTAGTGGTACCCGAGCTTCTTGACCACCTCCGTTCCGCATTTAATCCGGAGAGCAAGATTTCCTACGACAAGGTGTTTGAAAGGGTGAAGAAGTCACCCCTGCTTGTTCTGGATGACTTCGGGGAGCAGACAACTACTCCCTGGGCGCAGGAGAAGCTGTATCAGATTATCAACTACCGTTACAATGCCAAATTACCGACGGTGATTACCACGCGGCACACAATGGATGAAATCGATAGCACCATTAGCTCGCGCATGGTCGATGTCAAAATAAGCACGCCATTCATTCTTACCGTCCCTGATTACCGTGGTGACCGCAGAACCGCTTTCAGAGCGAGGTCTCGTGGCAGCAAGAAGTGATAATGGCACCGGTATAACTGGCTACCAGTCTTGTATCTGGGGAGCGTTTTTTAGTAGAATAAACAAGCCTGCTGTAGAAAGAACCTTGATTGAGCTATGATAAACCGGTCGGTGCTGGTACTTAATCAGAATTACGAGCCGCTCAGTATATGTCGGGTGCGGCGGGCAGTGGTGATGGTATTCGAGGGCAAGGCGGAGATGCTGGAGGATGGCGCCGGTTTTATCCATTCAATAGACGATAGCTTCCCGCTCCCTTCAGTGATAAGGCTACCCTACCTGATAAAGCGGCCCCGGCAGAGAAGGAGGTTGACTCGCCTGGAGGTTTTCGAGCGCGACCGGTATATGTGTCAGTATTGTGGTAAGGAGACCCGGCAACTTACTCTGGACCATGTGATACCTCGTTACCGCGGCGGTGAGCAAACATGGGAGAATGTGGTCAGCGCATGTACTCGTTGTAATCGGCATAAGGCGGGCCGGACACCGGAAGAGGCTGGTATGAAATTATTAAATCATCCTGGCCCCCCTAGAGATCATCTCCCTTTTTATATTCCCATTTCTCTGAAGGCTCAGGTTCAGTGGCAGAAATACCTTCCCGTGAAACGGCGCCGTTAAGGCCTTTCCCATATCAGGTCTTTTTCTTGGGCTGCTGCTCTTTTTGAGTTTGCTCTCCCTCGGCAGTTATTTCGCTGAGGGGTTCTTCTATGATAGCGCCGCTCTTCAACTCCAGAAATATGGTCTGTTTGATGAGATTGCCTCCGGTAACAACTGCTGTTCCCGACTTGGTCATTACCCTCTGACCCTTTTTGGGCATTTTCCCCCGCATGGCGCGGTATAGGTCTGCTTCGTAGGCAAGGCAGCACATCAAACGGCCGCAGACCCCCGAGATTTTCACTGGATTAAGGGGTAGTTCCTGTTCCTTGGCCATTCGGATAGAGACTGGTTCAAATTCGGTGAGGAAGCTACTGCAGCACAGTCGGCGGCCGCAGCGACCGTAACCATCAATTAGTTTGGCTCCGTCTCTGGGGCCCACCTGCCTGAGTTCTACACGTACCTTGAGGCGGCTGGTTAGTTCCTTGACCAGCTCCCGAAAATCAACTCTCTCTGAGGCACTGAAGAAAAAGGTGAGTCGTTTGCCACTGAAGCTATATTCGGCGGTAAGTAGCTTCATGGGTAATTCCATCTTCTCGATGAGGTTATTGCATTCAACCAGCGCCTCTGCAGTCATTTTCTGCTGTTCCTGGGTTTGTTCTATATCTTCTGAAGTTGCTTTTCGTACCACAGGTTTAAGCTGTTCCTTGACTTCGCTATCCATTACCTGATGTGGTGTAATGACTATCTCCCCCATTTCCAGCCCCCGGGTTGTTTTGACTATAACCCGGTCGCTTACCTCCAGGTCAATACCCGCCGGGTCGAAGTAGTATACCTTGCCGGCCCTTTTAAACCTTATGCCGACGACATCGGCCATATTTACAATCTCCTTTCTGGTATGCCGAGCATCAGCACTTCAAATACCAGCTGTGAATTGGCATTCTGTTTTAACTGCAGGAAGGCTGCTTGCGCGGCACTGATAAACTCTCTGATATCGTTCAGGTCGTAATACTCCGCCTGTCGCTCGAGAACGGCCTGGTAATCGGTGCTTGTAATGGCCTCAGGAACTCCTATCTTGACCAGGAGCAGGTCATGCCACCAGTCAAGCCACATATCCAGATTTTTTATTGCGGCTCGCCTGTCTTTATTGAATTGAGAAGACAGGCGAGCCGCGTAATCCAGGCGCTCCTCGTAATATTCGCTACCGATGACCTTTAGCATTTGTTCTATTCGGTCCGAGCGTTCTTTGAGAAGGCTTTCATCTTGGGAGT
>JAGYOC010000153.1 GCA_018399795.1 Dehalococcoidales bacterium | reverse complement strand
GAGCAGCCGGTAATAGAGACGGTTCAAGCCGTTTTTGCGTTCAAAGGAGGGCACCATACCCTGGGGAAGGTAGTTGTGAAACTTGGGTTTGACGTTGCGGATATCCTCGATGCTGCTACCCTGGTACACCTCGGCAAAGACCGCCAGCACCCCCTGCAGCACCTGGGAATCGCTATTGACCCGTATATAGGTTGCGTTACCGGGACCGTTCATAAAGAGGTAGCGCACCGTAATGGAACACTCCTCGAATAGATTGCCCGCCTCGATCTCTTCTTCCGAAAAGGGAAGCTGGGATCGGCCAAAATTAATGAGGTACTCCATAATTTCGAAGGAGCTTTTCAGGTCGTCCAGCAGATAGATAAACTGCTTTTGCCGTTCCCTTGGATGTAAGTGCGAAATTGTTCCCGGTAGTCGTTCCATAGGCTATCGCGACATATTATATAACGGCTTTCTTAATATTGAAAAGAATTTTTGCAAAGATACGATATTTCTATCGCTGCAATAGTACAAGTCCCGTTTTTTAGGTACACTATACTCATGCAAAGCGATACATCACAAACAAATGGACGCCCGGTTGCAAGCCGGGTGATAGAGATGGAGAGTTACGAATCGAGCCCCGGCCGCATTATTACCGAAGGCCTTCTGCGGGACGACCGTCATATACAGTTCAACGGCTTTAACGGTGAAGCCCAGCCCACCGGACGCTTTCACAGCATTAAAGCCAGCCTCGAAATTGATGTGGAGAGCATGCGAATCGAGCAGATCAATGTCGAGCTACAGGATGTTCCCCATGCCGAATGCCGGGAGCTGCGCAGCCGGTACTCCCAGCTGCAGGGGCTGCATATCGAATCGGGCTTTACCCGGGCGGTACTGCAGCTGCTGGGCGGCAATAAGGGTTGTGCCCACCTGACTCATTTGATTATCACCATGGGACCGGCAATTGTACAGGCCGCCTTTACCTATCAGACCCGCTCCGAGACCTCGGCGATTCCCAGCCGGGAACAGGTACAAAACTACTTTATCGACAGCTGCCATATCTGGCGGGCCGGCGGTAAATATGCCAGGCAGCACGGGTAGAAGGAGCAGCACCTAATGGCACAATTAATAGTAACGGATTTTGACGGGGTGGTATGCGATAGCGTGCTCGAGTGTCTGCTGGCGGCGCATAATGCCTGGGAACAGCTGCAGAGAGGGTCCGATTCCCAGCGGATTTTTGATCTTGGGGCTATCCCGAATCAACGGCAAAGCCGTTTCCGCGAGCTGCGGCCGTATTTGCGCGGGGCCGAGGACTTTATCCCCCTGCTGCTGGCGGTGGAGAGGGAGCTGGAGGTAAGCTCCCAGAGCGATTTTGACCTGCTCCGACGCCGCCTCCGCGACCAGCTGCCGGTATACCAGCAGGCCTTTTACCTCGAACGGGATTATCTGCGCCGACAGCACCGGGAACTCTGGCTGGAGCTGAACCCCCTGTTTACACCGATTGACCGAGCCCTGAGCGGCCGAGCCTCCTTCGAGGATGTGCACATTCTAACCACCAAACGGCAGCCGGATGTGGAGGACATCCTCGGGTTTCACGGTATAGCCTTCCCCTCCGGGCAGATTCATTCGGTAAAGTCGGACGGAAAAATGGAGCGGCTCCGGGCCATTATGTTGTCGACTGGAGCGGAACCGGCCCGCACCCTGTATGTGGAAGACCAGATCGATTATCTGATTTCCGCCGCCCCCCTGGGCGTAGAGCTGCTGCTGGCCGAATGGGGATATGTATCAGAGGAACAGCGCAGCGCCGCTGTAGAAAAGCAGATTCCCCTGCTGAGCCGGGAGGAGTTTGCAGACCTGCTGCTGAACTAAGCAGGAGTGTGGTGAGCAAGAGCATTAAAACAAGTACAACCTTATTGAGTGCCCCTTTCCTGCCGTAGGGGCCGTATAAAACGGTCCTTCGGGCAAGGGTGCTGCACAGCTTTCTTCATAAATAAACATAAAAAACCGCCCCCCGAGTACGAGGAGCGGTGAACAGGAAAAGAGAACGTAATTAGAATGCCAAGAGTCCGATACTGGAGAGGAAAATCACAAAGATGAAAATGGGGATGATGTAGCGCACCAGGAAGAACCAGGTGTTGGCTATGCCCCGTACAGATTCCAGCTGACCGTCGTTGGTAATTTCATCGGTGGCGCCTTTCTTTTTCCAGAACCAGCCGACTGCGATTGAAGCACCCAGGGTACCCAAGGGCAAGCTGATGTTGCTTCCAAAGTAGTCGAAGAGGCCGAAAATGTTCTGACCAAAGATGGTGAAGCTGCCCCAGATACCGAAGCTGAAGGATACGGCAATTCCCAGTACGAAGGAGATACCGCCGACCAAAAGGGCTGCTTTCGGACGGGCCATGCCCTTCTTCTCGATGATGTAAGCTACCGGCATTTCCAGGATCGAGATGGAACTGGTGAGGGCAGCGACAAATACGAGCACAAAGAAGATAAATGAAAATAGTGCACCCAGAGGCATCTGGCTGAAGATTGCCGGGAGGGTGATGAACAGCAGGCCTACGCCCTGTCCTGGCTCCATACCGAAGGCAAAGATAGCCGGGAAGATCATCAGTCCGGCGATTAGTGCGATCGCGGTATCTGTGATACTTACCTGCAGTGCGGTTTTTGCAAGGTTGTCCTGACGCTTCAGATAACTGGCGTAGGTTACCATGCCCGACATACCGACACTTAGTGAGAAGAACACCTGACCGAGGGCTGCAACGATAACGCTGAGGTTGATTGCAGAGAAGTCCGGTTTGAGGTACCAGCCGACACCGGCTAAAGCACCGGGCAGGGTCATAGCACGAACTACCAGAATCAGCATCATAACGAACAGCGCCGGCATGAGGATTTTGGCCCATTTTTCAATTCCGTGCTCAATACCGCTGGCGATGATGTAAACCGTAGCGCCCATAAACAGGAAGTGGTAAATAAGCGGGACTACCGGGTTACCAATAAAGTTCCCGAAAAAACCGCCCATTTCGTCCGGTGCAAGTTTGAACAGACCGGTGAAGGAACTGATTGCATAGTGAATCGTCCAACCGCCGACTACCGAAAAGTAGGACAGGAAAATGAAGGCTGTAAAGAAGCCTAAATATCCGACCCAAACCATTTTTGGGCTGATTTTTCGATAGCTGTCAACTGCATTCGCCTTCCCGCTTCTTCCGACGGTGAACTCCACCAGCAAGAGACTTACGCCGACGATCACCATGATAAGCAGGTAGACCAGTACAAAGGCACCACCGCCGCTGGTTCCCGTCATGTAAGGGAAACGCCACAGGTTTCCAAGGCCGACTGCCGAACCCGCAGTGGCAAGTACAAAGCCGATGTTAGAGGTAAAATTACCCCGCTTCGACCCGTCCATTTGTGTATCCGCCATAGAACACTCCTTATAATTAAGTTCTATATAATATCACTGCCCTGTAAAGGGCAGTGTTTATTCCGCGTTTATTTTCGCAACCAGCTCTTTGAACTCATCCACGCTGATATCGCGTTTCAGGCTGATCGACAGCTTCTTTACTTCCTGCAGCAGAACACCCTCTTTCTCCTCGGGCACCGACAGAT
>JAGYOC010000152.1 GCA_018399795.1 Dehalococcoidales bacterium | reverse complement strand
GTTTTTAACTGCCCGGCCACAATTTACCCCTCTTTGCCCTCTATCCTCATTCTCTGTGCTTACCTATTCCTTGCGCTGATACGCAGGGGTAGTCAGATATTCCACAACCTCATCGGCAATAGCCTCGATACGCTCGGCCTTCTCACGCTGCAGCTCCTCAGCCTTTGCCTGGGCCTTCTTCCGGGCCGCCTGAAATTCCTCTTGAGCCTTCTGCTGCGCCTCGCTCTGCATTTCGCGGATCCGCTCCTGCGCCTCGCGCCGGGCATCCTCCACTATCTGCGAACTCTCTTCCTCTGCTTTTTGAGTTTTTTCGGAAGCCTCCTCACGCGCATTCCTGACCGCCTCGCGGGCGCGCTCCTCTTCCTTCAGTACATTATCCACCATCTCTTGCATACCTACATTTATACCACACAGCACCATAAGGGAAAAGAGGACAGAAATATTATTATAAAAATGCAATCCCCCAGACGCCCCGCCCGGGCTCAGTTCCCGGGGCATCGGCCTCAGCGCAGTCGAGTAAGCAGCCCGGTCGGCGTGAAAACATCTTGGAACTTGCATCGCCGAAGCTTGACAGCAACAGTCAGTTATTCTACCCTTTGATAAGTATAAAGATAGAAAAAATGAATACAACTAAGTCGTTTCTGCATCTTCCGATATCACTACTTCTCAAGCTCACCAGCTTATGTATACTTATGTTTTTTAGTTCCCTGTCCGCATACGCTGCTCCCACAGACCACGACCTCAAGGTACAAGGGGGTTACATTTCTCTGGCCGAAAGCTCTACTAGCGCTGTGATTGCCTTAAGCGGAGAGTGGAAGTTTTTGCCCAACCGGCTAGTTCGTACGCAGTCAGAATCGGATAACTGGACCCTCCTTCAGGTACCGAGTGAGTGGAGTCGGGCCCTAAGCCCTGAAAACGGCTTAGAGTTGGGCACCTATACGCTTAGCATACACGGGCTGGAACCAGGCACAGCGTACGCGGTTCACCTTGGCGAAATCGGGTCGGTAGCACGTGTATTCGCCAACGGTCAGTTTATCGGAAAAACCGGAGAGCTTAATCCGGAACATGGCGGGCCGGAGATTTCATTTGCCCGGCCGATATATACTTTTCATGCCCGCCAGGGCATCAACGAGATGACCCTCCAGGTTGCCAACGGAGACCTTGCGGTAGGCGGCATGTGGCAGAAGATTTTGCTTGGTACCGCCGCTACACTCTATCAGCATAGATTGCTTCTAAGTGCCCTGGAGATGTTTTTTATAGGCGGCATTTTTCTACTCGGCATGTACTATTTCTGGGTGTACCTTCTCTGGCCCGGCCAACACTCTTCCCTGCTGCTCGCTTTATACAGTTTTTTAGTAGCCCTGAAATCTGTTTTTTCCGGGCAGCAGATAATATTTACCGCGATTCCCTCCATCCCCGATATGCTGGGAATCCGACTGGCGCACCTGGCCACGGTGATATCTGTACCGGTGCTTCTGCAGTTTTTTCGCTACTTGTATCCCGGTATCACCGGAAAAACAGGCATTCGGTTAAGCTGCGGTGCCGCCCTCCTGCAATCGCTGATTATAGTATTCTTTCCACCGCATATTTTTCAGATAACCGCTTTTATGTACCACGGGGTGATTGCCCTGCATGTGCCCTATGTAGCTTGGATTTTTTATCGAGCCCGGCGTCGGGGAGATTCCGGTGTGCACATAGGAGTCATCGGCTTTGCAGTACTACTGCTGACGGGAACAAACGACATCCTCCATGACCAGGGCGTCATTCAAACCACCTATATGTGGAACATCGGATTTTTCTGCTTCCTCTTTGCCCAATCCATACTGCAGGCGTATCGTTTCAGAACAATCAATGAAGAATCAGAGCAGGTAAAGTTAAACCTGAAACAGGCGGTGGCTAAGCGTACCGCCCAGCTCACCCGGGAACGTAATAAACTATCCCAAATAGCAAAAACTGATGGACTTACCGGTCTGCATAACCGGCGCTACGGAATGGAACAGCTACAGAACGAGCTTAACCGTGTCAGGCGCTACGGGGGCTGCATGGTGGTTGCACTGCTTGATATAGATAATTTTAAGGTCATTAACGATACCCATGGACACCTTGCGGGCGATCTGGTTCTCACCAAGATAGGAAGCCTGTTTACCGAGGCACTGCGAAGGGTTGATTTTAGTGCCCGCTGGGGGGGAGAAGAATTTCTACTCTTTTTCCCCAATACCGATTTAGAAAACGGAAAGATAGTACTGGAAAAACTCCGTGAGAGTTTTTATAGCCACCTCTTTCACAGTAAAACTGAACCTTTCACCGTTAGTTTCAGTTACGGCCTAAGCGACTTTAACGGCGGACAAGAGGGAATGGAAGAAGTCCTGCAGCACTGCGACTACGCCCTTTACCACGCCAAGGAAACCGGACGCAACCGGGGGGTAATCTATTCGGAGGCGCTCCAACCGGTCACTTCCTCGGAGCCGCAATCCTAATGTCACGAATATTGCCCAGCATATCAAGGCTGTAGCAGCGCTTTAAGGCCGCTTTTCCGTTGTGGTACTCTTGAACCACTAGAAAATCGGTACAAGCCGGAATTTGAATAAGTTCGCCGAGATCAAGCTTTCTCAGAAGCTTGCGGCTTTTCATCACTTTTTGCATTGAGAACTTCCTGCCGGTAGACGTCTCGTAGTACGCTTCTTCCCGCCCTTTCGTATCCAGCGCCAGAATCTCCCAGACCACCTGTGCCCGGCGCCCCTCATCGTCTAGCACCTCGTAATTAAACTCATCGACCTCAAGCAGCATACCCGGCACTATCTCTATATCATTCCAAAAAAGTCCCATTGCCTGGGAGTATACACTGTATTGGGGAAGGGCAAAAAGGGTAAGCCAAGGGAATGAGCAAATGAGCAAAAAAAGAGCCCCTGAGGCAGCGACCACAAGGGCTCTTTAAGATGGGCGGCACTGGATTCGAACCAGTGACCTCATGCGTGTCGAGCATGCGCTCTAACCAACTGAGCTAGCCGCCC
>JAGYOC010000151.1 GCA_018399795.1 Dehalococcoidales bacterium | reverse complement strand
GCTACCAGAGCGGTATACTCACCCAAACTGTGCCCGGCCACCATTTTGGCCCTCGGCAGTCCTCCAACGCTCCCATCGCCAACAGCCTGCAGGCAGGCATAGCTGGTGATAAGCAATGCCGGTTGCGCATTGATGGTGGAGCGGAGTTCTTCTTCCGGACCATCGAAGCAGATCCTGGATATGGAATATCCCAGTGACTCGTCTGCCTTATCGAAGACTTCTCTGGCAGCAGGATATTTATAATAAAGGTCGCTTCCCATCCCGGTTTTCTGGGAAGCCTGTCCCGGGAAAACATAGGCCGCTTCCATTATCTTAATCCTGGCTGCCCTTCACATAATTACGGAGAAGCTCTATGGTAGCTATCGCCTCTGACATAGTCTCTTCTATGATGGCCTTGACAGGCTTTATTTCCTTTATCATACCTGATATCTGACCGGCCAGCAGCGTGCCTCCCTCGATATCACCATCGATCATACCTTGGCGCATCTTACCCACACCAAGCTTGAACAGCTCTTCTATAGGCATACCGGAGTTTTCCCTGTCCATAAACTCACGAGTGAACCTGTTCTCCAGAGCACGCAGGGGATAACCTGTACTCTGACCGGAAAGCACCGTGGAACGTTCGTTGGCTTCCACGATCATCCTTTTGTAGTCGGGATGAGCAATGCACTCTTCACTGCAGGCAAAGCGGGTTCCCATCTGAATGCCCTGAGCGCCAAGCGCCAAGGCAGCTACCATACCGCGGCCATCGGCAAAACCGCCGGCGGCTATGACCGGTACTTTGGCCACATCGACAACCTGAGGTATCAGGGCCATGGTAGTTATTTGACCGGTTTCACCACCCGATTCCATTCCTTCGGCAACGAGGGCATCCACCCCTCCCCTCTGTAAACGCCTCGCCAGAGCAACACTGGCCACTACCGGCATTACTTTGATCCCGGCTTCCTTGAAGCTGCGCAAATAGGGCCCCGGGTTGCCAGCTCCGGTGGTCACCACCGATACCCCTTCTTCCAGGATTACCTGGATAATTTCCTCTGCCTTGGGGGCTATCAGGACGATATTTACCCCGAAGGGCCTGTCAGTTTTTTGCTTGGTGAGCCGTATTTGTTCCCGGACCCAATCCGGTTCCGGAGCACCACCACCGATAATACCCAGACCTCCGGCATTGGAAACTGCTGCCGCAAGCTCCGCCGTAGCAAGGTGTGCCATCCCTCCCTGAATTATTGGATAATCAATACCGAACAGGTCACAAATGCTATTTCTACTAAGCATACAACAGATCTCCCTTAAGCAGTTTTCTTTTGCGGGCTTTTGATCTTGATAATTTCCTTCCCTCCGTATGTGCCGCAGGTTGGGCATACATGATGAGGCAGCTTGGGGCTGTTACATTGTGGGCAGGAAACCAGTCTGGGTAGCGACTTCACTCTGAGAAGGCTACGTCTTTTACCCTGACGTGCCTTAGCAGTTTTGCGCTTGGGTAGAGCCATGGTCTATTACCTTCCTTCCTTTTCATCTTTCGAGTAGTCAACAGCGGATAACAGCCTGGCCAGTCTTGACCACCGCGGGTCTGTCTGCTGAGATGGGCAACCACAGGGCCCCTGATTCAGATTATGACCACAACCGGGGCATAACCCCCTGCAACCCGGCCGACAAAGCGGCTTCATGGGGATGGCCATAACGGCATACTGGCGTACCGCTTCGCTCAGGTCGAGTATATGTCTCTCATCTATGGTGAAACATCCGGGCTCATTCGGTACATCAAGCGACATCCCGCTATCTACATCAATCAAGGGAAAATATTCCTCCTCGATATTGAACTCCAGCGGAGCAGGAAATTGACTAAGGCAGCGACTGCATTGAACCCTGGCTTCGGTCTCTACCCTTGCCTTTACCAGGATGCCCCGGTTGGTGCGTACCAGCGAGATGTCACCATGAACCGCGCAAGCATTCCCGTATATATTGACGTTACCATTTACTTCGTAATTCCGCTCTGCCCCAATGGATGATTTAAGCAGCCCGGAAACGTTGGTCTGCATTACATCCAACCTCCACCAGATTATTATAAGCCGAGTTGACCATACGCTGTCAAGGAGTTACGGTGTCAGCGCTTTACTGCAGCATAACACAGACTCCATATACTAATTTCATATTATTCCTATAGCAGAAAGCTATGGCAGCATCGCTTTCCGAGCCCGGTTGAAGCCATATGCGTTTGATACCCAGTTTTCGGCAGTCCTCAAGTACCCACACGGTTTCCCCGGGTGGTATCACGAAATCAGCCACATCAATCTCTACCGGGATATCAGCAAGACTGGAATAACACCTGATACCCTCAAGTTCTATAATACGTGGGTTTACCGGGTACACTTCATACTTGCGCTCATTGAGGCTTTTGAAAATCTGATAGCCATACTTGTGCGTCTTGTCGCTGGCCCCGATTACGGCAAACCTCCTCTGAGCCATAAAATCCCTGATATTATCCTGCATATCGTACATGGTTAACCGTAATATAACACTCTCCGTTTCGCTGAATTTTCGGCCCCACTATACCATACTCAATCTCTAAAAACGAAAAATCTACGGTGGCCTTAGCCCCTGTAGATTTTCGACAGTTCCGGCTAATATCAATTCTGAAGCAGGTCAAGCCCTCGACCATTAGTACGGCTTAGCTGAACACATTACTGCGCTTACACACGCCGCCTATCGAACAAGTAGTCTACTTGCGGTCTTACCCCTGGTGACGAATCACCAGGGTGGGAGATCTCATCTTGGGATGGGCTTCGCACTTAGATGCTTTCAGCGCTTATCCCAACCAGACTTAGCTACCCAGCAATGCCCCTGGCGGAACAACTGGCACACCATTGGTCTGTCCCTCCCGGTCCTCTCGTACTAGGGAGAGCCCCCCTCAAATCTCCGGACGCCCACGACGGATAGA
>JAGYOC010000150.1 GCA_018399795.1 Dehalococcoidales bacterium | reverse complement strand
ACTTGATTTATGGTATGGCAATATCATAACATAAAGCTTGAAGAAGTAATAATCGCAGTAATGAAAAGATATAAAATAGTGGCAGGATTTCTTTTATCCGCTCGATTATGAACGATTAGAGGTGCTGTAAATGAGGAAATTGTGCGTTATGAGCGCTGTTATCGTCGCGCTCATGGGTCTTTCGGTCTCCTGCACCCAACGGGCGGAGGAGACAATACCCCAAGAAGGAGTGACTGATCAGGTGGGCCGGACGGTGAAGCTGTACTCTGTGCCGCAGCGGATTGTATCGCTTGCTCCCAGCAATACCGAGGTACTTTTTGCTCTCGGTCTGGAGGACCGGGTGGTCGGGGTGACCGAGTACTGCAATTACCCCGATGCCGCCAGCGAGAAGGAAGTGATCGGCGGTTACAGTACCGTCGACCTGGAGAAGGTGGTTTCCCTATCCCCGGACCTTATTCTGGCCACCAGCATGCATCAGGATGAGACCCTGCCGGCGCTGGAAAACAGAGGTCTCAAAGTCTTTGTTCTCGACCCGATTACTATCGATGAGGTGCTGGAGGCTATCGGCCTGGTTGGCGAGGTCACTGGCAAGGTCGAAGAGGCCGATGCGCTGGTCGGCGATATGGAGGAGCGTATGGCCGCGGTGACCGATAAGACAGAGGGGCTGTCCTCCGAAGAGAGACCGCGTGTTTTCTTCGTCACCTGGCATGACCCTCTGATGACTCCCGGCTCGGGGACCCGCCACGATGAGATGATAGAGATGGCCGGAGGGGTGAACATCGCCCACGAGCTGAGCGGTTATGCCGATATCAGCCTTGAGGCAGTCATCGAGGCAAACCCAGAGGTGATGATTGCCGGTGTAGGAATGGGTAGCGGTGAGGCCCTGACCGCTCAATTTATGGAGAACGAGCCCAATCTGGAGATCACCGCTGCCCGCAGGAGCGGCCGGTTGTATGAGATGAATGTCGACCTCGCCGGCCGGCCTGGACCGCGCATAGCCACAGCCGTTGAGGAGTTTGCCCGTTTTATTCACCCCGAACTCTTCGGTGAGGACTGAAGATAAAAAACCCGGCATCGCCTGTCCAGTATGATTGCAATAGCCCCGGGGTTTGGAGTATTCATTGGTTTCTCTTTTTCGGTCTAGGGACCATCAGGAAGATGCCCCTCTGCGTGCGCTTCCACAGCGGCGCCGGCGGATATATGCCATAATAGGACTTGTGGCTGCCCTGGTGGGAGTGATAGTCTTTGCCACCACGCTGGGTAGCGTACCTATACCCTTTACCACCACCTATAACATCCTGCTTGACTCGGTTCCAGGATTCAACGTCGTTTCTACCTGGCAGAGCGCTACCGAGACCATAATAATGACCATACGTCTGCCCCGCGTCATCCTTGCCGGCGTTGTCGGAGCGGCGTTATCCATCGCCGGGGCTACCTATCAGGGCCTGTTTCGCAACCCGCTTGCCGATCCCTATCTAATCGGTGTGGCCCAGGGGGCGGCCCTGGGGGCGGTTATCGGGTTTTCCCTTCCCTTCCAGTGGCACGGGGGAGGCTTTGGTATTATCCCGCTGCTCGCCTTCGCCGGGGCGCTGGTTACGGTTTTCATTGTCTATAACCTGGCCCGGGTGGGAAGAACCATACCTGTTACCACGCTGATACTGGCCGGGGTTGCCCTGGGGGCGCTCTGCTCCTCGATTGTTTCCTACCTGATTATCACCAGCGGTGAAAAGATGCACGGTATAATGTTCTGGCTGATGGGCAGCTTCTCGATGAGTGACTGGTCGGAGGTCAGGGTTGTCCTTCCCTATTTCATAACCGGGGTGACCATAATTCTGCTCTACGCGCGCTCTCTGAACGTTATGCAGCTCGATGAAGAGCAGGCCCAGCAGCTGGGCGTGGATGTGGAGAAGGTGAAGCGTATCCTGCTCGGAGCGGCTACGCTGATTACCGCCGCTGCGGTTTCCTTCGTGGGAACCATCGGTTTTGTCGGTATTATTATCCCTCACATCGTACGGCTAATCTGGGGTCCGGATTACCGTTTCCTACTGCCCCTATCGCTATTGAGCGGGGCAGTATTTTTGATTCTTGCCGACCTGGTGGCGCGTACTGCCCTTGCCCCCATGGAAATACCGGTTGGGGTTATAACCGCTATATGCGGAGCTCCCTTCTTCCTCTACGTGCTGCGCCGCAAGAGGAGAGAGGTATTCTTTTGAGGTACAGCCGATATGATTGAAATGGCGATGGAAAATTTGAAGCTGGCCTATGGACGTAAGGTGGTGGTGCGCGACTTTACCTTCGGTGTGGAGGCGGGAGAGATGCTGGGGCTTATCGGTCCCAACGGGTCCGGTAAGTCGACAGTCATACGGGCCATCAGCCGGGTTATCACGCCCCTGTCGGGGCGGATGCTTCTGGGGGGCAGGAACATTATGGAGATACGCCGCTCGGAACTGGCCTGTCTGCTGGGCGTTGTACCGCAAATAGCGATACTGCCCGGCACATTTACCGCTTTCGAAATAGTGCTGATGGGAAGAAACCCGCACCTTGGTTTTCTCCAGCATGAAAGTGCTCATGATATGGATATTGCCTGGCGGGCGATGGAGATGACCAGGACCGATACCTTTGCCCGTCGCAGGGTAAACGAGCTCTCCGGAGGGGAAATCCAGCGCGTCGTTATCGCCCGTGTTCTGGCCCAGGAGCCGGAGTCGGTTCTCCTCGATGAGCCCACGGCAAGCCTGGACATCAGTCACCAGGTGGATGTTCTGGACCTCATAAAGAACCTCTGCCGGCAAAATGGCCTGACGGTGGTCATCGTCCTTCACGACCTCAACCTGGCCGCGCAGTACTGCGATCGGCTTGTTTTGATGAAGGAGGGAACGCTTTATGCGCTGGGGAGGCCGGAAGAGGTTATCAACAACCAGAATATCAGAGAGGTTTACGGGGCTGAGGACTGTGTCTACCCGCACCCCGATAGCGGGTTGCCTGTGGTGCTACCCCGGGCAGGTGGAGGCCGGAACAGGCGGTCTCAAGATTCGAGTGGTGGTGAGAAAGGTAGCGGGTGATGGCGATTCTCCTGGTTCTGGCAATCGCTTTCTTAATCGACTCTGTAGCTGGGGAGCCGCCCAATGCTGTCCACCCTGTAGCGGGGATGGGGAGAATCATTTCTGTCCTTTCCGGCAGGTGTTCTGCGCGCTCTTCCCGGCTTCAACTGGCCTGTGGGTTTGGTATAACAGTGTTCACTGTGGCAGTCTTTGCTGTACCGGTCTATTTCCTGCTGGCCTATCTGGAGAATATCAGCACCATCGCCTATGTTGCAGTGGGCGCGGTATTACTCAAGAGCACCTTTTCCTTGCGCCAGCTGCGCCGTGTGGCGCTCGATATCAAGGGTCTATTGGAGAAGAATCTGGACAGGGCACGCTCGGCCCTGCGAGCACTGGTCAGCCGTGACACTTCCTTTCTTCCCAGACCGCTTCTCGTCTCGGCTGCGGTGGAATCTACTGCCGAGAGTGCCTGCGACAGCTTTGTGGCACCGCTTTTTTTCTTCCTTATCTTCGGGGTACCGGGGGCGCTTGCCTACCGCTGCGTTAACACTCTGGACAGCATGATAGGATACCACGGAAAATACGAATATCTGGGCAAGTTTCCCAGCCGGCTGGACGATGTTTTGAACTATATCCCGGCCCGGATTACGGCAATGCTGGTTGTGGCGGCTGCGTTCTTCTCCGGCAGGGATTACCGGCGTTCTTGGCGTGTTGCCTTCGGTGAACACGGGCAGACGGATAGCCCCAATGCCGGC
>JAGYOC010000149.1 GCA_018399795.1 Dehalococcoidales bacterium | reverse complement strand
CGGGCCGAATCGAGCTCCTGCTGCACCACAGTGGTATAGGGTGCTTCGTCGAAGCCCTCCCACTGCTGGGGAGTTTTGTGATGCTTAAAACCAACAGGTATGAGCGAACGCAGTTCATCCACAATTTTTTGCAGTTTGTCGTGGGAGATCCCCTCCAGGGAGGTCTGTACTGCATTCATGCCGCAGCCAATATCCACTCCCACGGCGTTAGGGATCACCGCATCCGTCGTTGCCAAGACCCCTCCGATAGGCATGCCGAAGCCCTGATGGGCATCGGGCATAATAGCTACATGATGATAGGCGTAGGGTAAATTGGCTATATTTTTGGCTTGAGCCAGGGCGCCCTCTTCAAGTGTGTCGAGCCACAGCTTGATGGGCACCCCTTCCGTACGTATCTCAAACATTTCCTATGGTAGCAACCATAACCGCCTTTATAGTATGCATACGATTTTCCGCCTCGTCAAAGACTACAGAGTGACGGCTGCGGAAAACCTCATCGGACACTTCCATCTCCTGCAAACCGAACTTCTCCTGGATTTCCTTGCCGATGCTGGTTTCTGTGTCGTGGAAGGCGGGCAGGCAGTGCATAAAGATTACATCGTTGTTGCCGGTTTGCTTCAGCATGTTCATATCCACCCGGTACTTTTCAAGCAGTTTTATTCGCTGTTCAAACTGCTCTTCCTCACCCATCGAAACCCACACGTCGGTGTACAGCACGTCGGCATCTTTTACCCCGAGGGCAATATCATCGGTAAACTCAATCGAAGCCCCGGACTCTTCGGCCACTTTCTGCATCTCCTCAACCAGCTCTTTATCCGGCAGCAGCTCCGTGGGGGCTATTCCGACAAACTGCATTCCCAGTTTCGCAGCCCCTATCATGAGGGAGCGGCCCATATTATTACGGGCATCACCGATAAACACAAATTTCACCTTGTTCAGAGGCTTGTTCACCGATTCACGTACCGTCAAAAAGTCGGCTAATATCTGGGTCGGGTGATACTGGTCAGTTAGACCGTTCCAGACCGGCACCCCCGAGTACTTGGCCAGCATCTCCACCGTCTCCTGCTTAAAACCGCGAAACTCGATTCCGTCGTAGTAGCGTCCCAGGACTCTGGCGGTATCCTCTACGGACTCCTTTTTCCCCATTTGACTGTTGGTTAAAAAGGTAACCTTTGCTCCCTCATCATAGGCCGCCACCTCAAAGGCACAGCGGGTTCTGGTAGACGCTTTTTCAAACAGCAGCACAATGTTCTTTCCATCCAGCAGATTCCCTTTCAGTCCGGCCCGCTTTTTCCGCTTAAGGTCCTCCGATAGGTCCAGCAGATACAGAATTTCCTCTCGGCTATAGTCCTTCAAGCTTAACAGACTGCGCCGCCTCAAATTTACCGGCATATTCAACCTCCTTATATCTATATTGAGTCTCTATATTGAGTC
>JAGYOC010000148.1 GCA_018399795.1 Dehalococcoidales bacterium | reverse complement strand
GAAGATGATCCTCGTAATCCGGCGGCTTTGGCTGACAATATCGGCGATAATGTAGCTGATATCGGGGGGCTTGGCTTGGATGCCAGCGAATCTTATGTAGGGTCGATTGCAGGGGCTATGATTATTGGGGCTTCAATGAAGAGTACCTCCCTTACGTACCTTCCTCTGCTTCTTATGACTGCCGGTATTGCAGCTTCGATTATTGCCTACTACCTCATTCGTATGCCCGATTATGGAAACCCCTATAAAGCTATTAATCGCGGTATTGCCGCGGGGGACCTGTTAGCCCTGGGTTTTGGTTTTATGATTATACTTTATATGTTCCCCACAGATACTGCCATACGGATTACCGCTGCCTATGCAGTTGGTATCGGTACCGGAATATTGATCAGTTACATCACCAATTATTACACAAGTCGTACCCGTTCTCCGGTAGTGGGAATTGCCGGAATGACCGAGTTTGGCACATCACCGGCAATTACAGAGGGAATGGCGGTCGGTATGCTGGCGGTCGGGCTGCCAATTCTACTGTTTTCTGCAGCGTCGTTTGCCGCATTCCAAAGTTTTGGGACATACGGCCTGGGAATTGCGGCTGTAGGCTTGTTAGCCGGATCGGGCATACAGGTGGCAGTAGATGCAGCAGGACCTATTACTGATAATGCGGGAGCATTAGCTGTACGTGCTCAGCTTACACCGGTTACTCGTGAACGGACCGATAAGCTTGATGCGGTGGGAAATTTGTTTAATGCAGTCGGAAAGGGCTATATAGTTATCTCCGCTGCCTTCACCACCTTGGTGTTGTTTATCGCCTATAAAGAGGTTGCAGGAATAGAGATAATTGATCTCACCAAGCTGCCGGTCTTACTAGGTATTTTCCTGGGTGGAGCTTTTCCATTCGTATTTTCCGCTTTGATACTCAGTGCGGTAAATCGGGTGTCCCTAGTATTGATTGGAGAAGTTCGTAATATTTTATCACGTCAGCCGATGGACAGTCTAATTGATGAGCCCCATTTGGAGGAACTGCCGATATATGAGAATTTCAACCGCTTAGTTGAGGCAGAATCATTCCGAAGGGTACTCCTGCCGGGCTTATTGGCCTTGGTGGTTCCGTTTTTGGTATGGGGTGTAGGCGGAGAAACTATGCTAGGGGGCTTCTTAATAGGTGTTCTGGTAAGTGGAACTATGCTTGCCTTGTGGATGAGTACTGCCGGAGCCGGGTGGGATAACGCAAAAAAACATATAGAGGCCGGTGCATACGGCGGTAAAGGGTCGGCTTCCCATCGCGCTTCGGTTATAAGCGATACAGTGGGTGACCCTCTCAAGGATGCTGTCGGTCCGGTTATGGATATTCTGATGAAGCTGCTAGCAATAATCGCTATAGTATTGGTTGCGGTGTAAAGAGATGAGAGTAAGGTAATGCAATGTCGGTTACACGAGCACCTAACTGTCTGAAGTGTCTTTATTTCTATGTAACCTGGGATCGGAGATTCCCGAGGGGTTGCCGCCAGTTTGGAATACGAAGTCGTGAGCTTCCGAGCAGAATAGTGTATCGCAGCACCGGTTACCATTGTCCGGCCTTTCAGCGTTCACCGGCGGTGAAGGATTGAACTTTTTCCACGCTTGAGGTACGTTTCTGTGAATAGACACAAAACAATTATCTTTTTAAGATTCCCCCGTGAGAGGATAGGAACAAATATATGGGACTAAATTGCGGTATTGTAGGACTGCCGAATGTCGGTAAGTCGACTCTTTTTTCAGCGCTCACTTCAGCTCCGGCGGAAGCCGCCAATTATCCGTTTTGCACCATAGACCCGAATGTAGGGATAGTCAGTGTACCGGATTCACGGCTGGATAAAATAGTGGAGTTAATACCCCCTGCAAAGGTGGTTCCCGCTGTGGTAGAGTTTGTCGATATAGCCGGATTAGTGGCAGGGGCCTCCAAAGGTGAGGGACTTGGCAACCGCTTCCTGTCACATATACGTGAGGTTGGCGTAATAGTGCATATCGTTCGCTGTTTCGAGGATCCCGATGTAGTTCATGTAAGCGGAAACATCGATCCTCAGCGGGATATTGATACCATCAACACCGAGTTGGCCTTAGCCGATCTTGAGACGGTTGAAAAACGGCTTGAGAAAAACCAGAAAGTGCTCCGGACCGGCAAAACAGAAGCGGCGAAACAGGCAGCCGCCCAGGAGCCGCTACTGCGGAAATTGTATGATGCCCTACAGGAAGGCCGGCCGGCCCGCGCAGTTGGGCTGACTGATGATCAGCTGCAGCTGCTGCAAGACCTGCATCTTATTACACTCAAGCCTCAAATATACGTATGCAATGTCGATGAAGATGGTATTGTGTCGGGTAATGAGCATGTGGCGAAGGTAACTGAAATAGCCGCGCAGGAAGAGGCCGAGGTACTTTCAATTTGTGGGAAACTTGAGTCGGAAATTGCCGACCTGGAATCGGATGAAGAGAAGGCTGAGTTTTTGGAGTCCGCCGGTTTAAAGGAGTCGGGAATGAATCGTCTCATTCACGCCGGTTACTCCCTGCTTGGATTGAGGACTTTCTTCACCGCCGGCCCTGATGAAGACCGGGCTTGGACCTTTCATGCCGGTGATACTGCTCCACAAGCCGCAGGAGTTATTCATACGGATTTTGAACGGGGTTTTATTAAAGCCGAAGTGTACCATTGCAGCGATCTGTTTGAATACGGCAGTGAGCAGAAGCTGCGGGTGGCCGGCAAATTGCGAATAGAGGGAAAAGAGTACAAGGTTCAGGATGGAGACGTAATACATTTTAAGTTTAATGTGTAGGGCTGTGAATTAGTATGGATCGGGACCAGCTTTACAAAGTAGTTGATATTATTCTCAATCAGGCAACCGAGGATGACTTGGAGGTAATCCGGGCTGCTCTGCAGCGCCGGGCAGGGGAGGATGAAGAGGGGGGCGGAAGCTCCGCTTTTCAGTTTGCTCCAAAGAAGATTGCCGAGGAGTCTGCCCATAGTATCTCAGAGCAGGTCAGCTATTCAAAAAGTACCGTTCGCAATATGATCAAGAATTTTGCGGTAGATATAATTCGCAAGGAAGCCCCTGAACTGTCGGATGAACAGGTGCGTGAATTACTTAAGGCCTGGATTCCCGATCCCGAGAGCGCCGGCCACCGGAGTCAACACAAAAAGAAGGGCTCCACCCCAGAGAGTCCCGCGAGTAATATTCCCTCTGATATGATGATTGCCATGATAGAACAGTTTATTGAATATTCAGAGGGGCGCCTTTCGGTGCGTCAGCAGGCTCAACTGCGGCAGGAGATGGGGGAGTGGCAGGAAAAATACTGGAAGTGGTTTCCCCCGGATATTAGAGAAGCCCTTTCTCTCTACCTAAAGGGAACTATCGATAAGGAGACTTTCTGGCTTGATGTGCATAAAACCCTTCAGATGGGCTGAATATTTATAACAGAAGGAATTGTCCGGATTGCCTTTATCACCTT
>JAGYOC010000147.1 GCA_018399795.1 Dehalococcoidales bacterium | reverse complement strand
TATCTCGCCGACCATGTCGGGGATGCTCATATCGGTTACGGCGTGGGTATACCACATACGGTATGTGTCGCCATCCTTTATAACACACGAATCGAGGACATACTCCTCGTATTCCAGGGTGACGTTTCCCGAGTATTTGGTCCAGTCCGGGCCGGCGGCACGTGCCGGTAAGGCCTGGACCAGCGGCAGCGCCGCCATGGCAACGCTGGCTACCAGTATCAGGCCAAGTATTCTGCCGAGACGGTTGGAAACCTTTCTACCTTTCCACAAACCGGGCACACTCTCCCTTATAATTCAAAATATAGTGTAGTTATAACACATACAAAGTGCAGGGTAAAGGCATTTTTCTAAACATTTTCTAAACGTTTTTCTGATACTGCTTACCAGGTACTTGAAAGACTCACTTATCTGGCCTATTATGTTAGGAAGGTTGTTGATTAATCTTTCGGGCAAGGAGGCTGGACACATTGGAGGTAATACCGGCCATAGATATCAGGAAAGGCAGGTGTGTCCGCCTCTACCAGGGTGATTTCAGGCGGGAGACCGTATTTCATAGTGACCCCCTTGAAGTGGCACTGAGATGGCAGTCGATGGGGGCGTCCAGAGTGCATATCATTGACCTGGATGGGGCCTCTGCCGGCAAGCCTCTTAATATGGATATCATTGTCGAGATAGCGACGAACCTGGTTATTCCTGTCCAGGTGGGGGGTGGTATCAGGAATCTGGATACGATAGAAGAGCTGATTCAGTTCGGCGTGGACCGCGTCGTACTGGGTACCTCTGCTGTGGAAGCCCCGGTGCTGGTCAGGGATGCCTGCCGAAATTACGGCGAATCCATCGTGGTTTGTGTCGATACCAGGAAGGGCTGTGTTGCCATAAACGCGTGGCAGAGCGATACTGCTGTGAAGGCGAGAGATCTTGTCGAAGCGATGCTCGCCCTGGGGGTGAAGCGGCTGATTCGCACCGACATCGGCTGTGACGGCACCCTTGGTGGGCCGAACCTGAAGGCCATCGCCGATACGGTTGGCGCGTGCGGGCTGCCCGTGATTGCAGCTGGTGGCACCTCATCTCTGGAAGAGCTCGGACTCATTTATCAGACTGGCGTCGAGGGAGTAATCGTCGGCAAGGCACTCTATACCGGTGATATCGACCTGAAGGGGGCACTGGCCAGGTTCGGTTCGCCGGCGGCGGAAAAGGACCGGACCGCCACGGTTCCTACCGGGTCCAGTGGTTGAGCATACCCGGGCTGGCTGCGTTCTGATGGGGCTTGTTCCTTATAGCGCTCTATGATTCTCCGCTTTCGCCGGCCTCGGGGGGCTTGCCGAAGTTATGCCACCATTCCTTGAGCCTTTCCACCACCTTCTTTTCGTAGCCCTGTTCGCCCGGGGTGTAGTAGCGCCTGTTACGGAGGGAATCGGGCAGATTTTGCTGTTCAATGAAGTGACCGGGGTAGTCATGGGCATATTTGTAGCCCTCCCCGTAGCCCTCATTTTTCATAAGAGGCGTGACGGGATTACGCAGGTGCAGCGGTACCGGTTCCATGCCGCTCTGCTTGAGCTCTTCCTGCACTCTGGAATATGCCTGGTAGAGGGAATTGCTCTTGGTGACCGTTGCCAGGTAAACTGCGGCCTCGGCCAGGGCGAGATTGCACTCGGGCATACCGAGGAGGTGGACTGCCTGCTGGGCTGCCACCGCTATTACCAGCGCCTGGGGGTCGGCCATGCCGACATCTTCCGAGGCAAAGCGGACCAGGCGGCGGGCGATGTAGAGGGGGTCTTCTCCCGCTTCAAGCATACGGGCTAGCCAGTAGAGTGACGCATCCGGGTCGGAACCACGCATGGACTTGTGCAGGGCGGATATCGTGTTGTAGTGGCCTTCTCCATCTTTGTCGTAGCGAAGCGCCCGGTGCTGGACGGTGTCCTCGATGGTGGCCAGGGATATGGGGCGCCTGCCCTTCTCGTCAGGTGGTGTGGCCAGGGCGGCCATCTCCAGGCTGTTGAGCGCCACCCGGGCGTCGTTATTGGAAGCCGTAATCAGGTGCCGCAGGGCGTCTTCATCCAGGTCGATATTTAGTGGGGCCAGTCCCCTAATGGTATCCTTCAGGGCCCTCATAATAATCAGTTGAATCTCGTCATCGGTCAGGGGGTTGAGGTTGAGAACCTGGCAGCGGGAGATGAGCGCGGAGATGACCTCAAACGAAGGGTTCTCCGTGGTGGCGCCGATAAGGACGACGGTGCCGTTCTCGACATGGGGCAGTACCGCGTCCTGCTGTGCCTTGTTGAAACGGTGGATTTCGTCGATAAAGAGGATGGTCTGCTGCTTGAGTGACTTGCGCCGGTCTTTGGCTTCGTCTATTATGCGGCGCAGGTCGGCCACGCCGGCATTGACGGCGCTTATCGGACTGAAGTGCGATTCGGTGGCATCGGCAATGATGTAGGCGAGGGTGGTCTTGCCGCTGCCCGGCGGACCCCAGAGGATAAGCGAAGGTATTTTCCCGGTCTCTATTGCCTTGCGCAGCACTCGCCCGCTGCCGATGAGGTGCTCCTGGCCGACGAAGTCGCTGAATGTGGTTGGCCTCATGCGGGTGGCCAGCGGTGCCTCTGTGCCATTCTTGCCGGCTTCCTTTTCTTCAAACATATCCATGGCGCCCCCTATCGCGCGCAGCGCGGGATGAATTTTCGCCTTAACACTTAACGGTAGCGCTTTACCCGGAAGTGGTAAAGCTTTACCGGTTCATCCGGCATTATGCCTGCTTTCTGCCGGCAGATGAGAATCTGCTGTTCCACGCTGTCGACTCCCTCCAGGTCTGGCAGCAGCAGCCCTCTCCTCGGTCCCGCTTCGACAATAACACCGTCAATTTTGGGGTCAAGGCTGTCCCGGTCATTAATAGGCTCCGGTTCGGTAAGTACATCCACATTGTAGGTGAGGTCCTTCAGTTCGCCGGGGTTGACCGGGGGAAAGCGGGGGTCCCTGGTTGCCGAGCTTATGGCATTGTCGATGGTTTCCTCGGCGATGTTATCGGTAGCCGGTTCGAAGGTTCCGATACAGCCCCTCAGGTTCCCGAACTTGTGGATGGAGACGAATACCCCGGCACAGCCCTTCATTTCCTCGGGAAGTTCATCGGGTGGACGACGTTTCGTTCCCTCCCGCACATATTCCTCGACGGTCTCTCTGGCCAGGCTGGCCAGAGGGGACATCGGCTTTATCAGTATGCCGGCGTAGCCAACCACGGAGGAGTAATCGCCTGTGGTATCGCCGCTGGTCCGGTATCTGACCAGCTCGGCCCTGGTCCCGCCCATTTCACGGGCGGCGACGATGAGGGCTACCGTCGGGGCGTAGCCGCACATCGAGATATTGAAATCGTCAATCCTTCTGAGGAGCTCATCTTCGTCCAGAGCCAGTATCGCCTCGATGGCCATGTTATCCTTGCGTCGGGCCGATTCCTCGCCTTCGTAGTGGGTCATATCACTGGAGGCGATGATTACTATTTCCCGGTTCAGTTCCCGGGCGGCACGGGCGATTCCCCTCCCCACCTCCTTGTATGCTTCGGGATGGTGATGGGAAAAGGTAATCGGGACTATCCTGAACTCTTTGCCGAAATACTGCAGGAATGGTATCTGCACCTCGATGGAGTGTTCGTACTGATGTGCCTTATTATCCTCTTCGAGGTACTGTGAGTTGGAAAGTATTCGCTCGGCGAGCTCTCCGTCGATCTCGACCTTGCCCAGGGGGGTCTCCCAGATACCCCTGGGCATTATGCTGAGTGCCTTGCCCATGCCGGTGTGGTTGGGGCCCAGTATGACAAAGGTATCTTTGAACCTGACCCGGGATATGGTGGCTGCGGCGACCGGGCCGGAAAAAGGGTAGCCGGCATGCGGTGAAACCAGGCCGACGATTTCCTCCTTCTCGGCAGTATTATCAACCATTCCGGAGATGGTTTCTCTCAGCATTGATTCTTGAGCCGGGTAGAACTGACCAGCTACAACCGGATGTCTAACCACCATTTTTAACCTCCTTTGTCTGGGATGTCCTGAAGTTGAGCTCTGCACCGCAGAAAGCGCACTTGGAACCGTTCAAGCCGACCACCCTTGTCTGGTAGCCGGTTCTCTCTACAACAGTTCTACCGCAGGAGTAGCAGACTGTGCTCTCGCTCTGGTGGCCGGGGGTATTACCTACGTAAACAAATCTGAGCCCAGCTTCCTTGCCGATATCATAGGCATGCTCCAGAGTGCTGATAGGTGTTGGCGACAGATAGTCGAGGTTGTAGCAGGGATAAAACCGGGTTACGTGCCATGGAGTCAGCTCGCCCAGTTCCCTGACAATCCATTCCGCGATACCTTTTAGCTGCTCGTCGTCATCGTTCATCGTTGGTATGATGTTGGTGATTACCTCCACATGCATTTGCCACTTCTCTCTGGCTCTTTTCGTAACATCCAGTATGCCCTGCCAGCGGTCTACTCTGGCAAGCCTGCGGTAAAGCGTGTCGGTAAAGCCCTTTATGTCGACGCGCCAGACGTCCAGATAGGGGCCAATGGTATCCAGAGCCTCTGGTGTGAGGAAGCCGTTGGTGACGTAGATGGTATAGAGGCCATTCTTTTTGGCTATCTTTGCTGAGTCAAGCGTATATTCGAACCAGACGCTGGGCTCGTTGTAGGTCCAGGCGATGCCGGCGCAGTGATGGTTCTTGGCCATTTCTATCGTGTCCTCGGGCAGGATCTGGCGCTGGCCATGCCACGAATGGTCACCGTCCTCGCAGGAGATCTCCCAGTTCTGGCAGTCCTGGCAGTGAAAGTTGCAGCCCCAGCTGCCTATGGATAGGGCCAGACTGCCCGGGAAAAAGTGGAAAAGGGGCTTCTTTTCCACGGGGTCGGCAGCCAGAGAGGAAGCATGGGCGTAGTTCAGGTTGTGGAGGGTGCCGTCCTGGTTCTGGTACACCCGGCAGATACCGGTTTTGCCCGGGTTTATGACGCAGCGCCACTGGCATATATTGCACCTGGTCCGCTTTTCTGCCAGCTTCTCATAGAGCATGGCCTCGCGCATAGCAATCACCCTCTTTTACCAATTATCCTTTACCCCAATTATACCACCCATAAATATGCGATAACAGGGTTACTCGGCAAGATGAGCATATTGGTGAAAATGGTGAATCTAAATTTATCCGTTGGGGAATATTCTGGGCCTGTCAGCGATGGTATTACCGAAAAAGCCGTCGAGCAGGAGGGGATAGAGGTAATCGGGGGCAAGAGATCTGCCTGCGGACCCCGGTACCCAAGCCCATGGCCCTGGCGGCGGAGGATACATTTTTGCAGCTGGAAGCTATTTCAACACAATAACCCGCAATATATTCTGATTACCAGGTGCTGTTACTGCGGCTCTCTTGTTTGCGAATTCAGCGCCCGGTACCAGCCTCTTATTATGTTAAGGGCAGGGACCCGCTTACGATATTCAAGGTAGTCCTCTTCAAATTTGCGGACTAGCTCCTCTTCTTCCTTTCGTATGGCGATTATATAGAATATTACCACTACAGCATAGGTAATTACCGCGCCAATGTGAAGCTGCCAGAGCACCAGTCCGAGGCATATCAAAAGTACAGCCAGGGCCATCGGGTGTCTGGCATACCGGTATACACCTGATGTCACCATTCTTTCCGTTTCCAGGTGGCTTCCTTTCCTGGGGTTGCCTGCAACCCGTAGCGCTCTGAGTGCCAGGGAATATATTGTAAGACCGGCTATAACCATGCCGAAGCCGGTCATATACAGAGCCGGTATACTTATCGGGACGGTGTAGAATGCCTGACCTGAGTCAGCCTCGTAAGGCAGGATAAAAACAAGGAGAATCGTGCCGAAGAAAATGGCCAGGCTCAGGTGGGCGTAGAACTCGGAGGCCTTCTTCCTCTCCCGGGCGGTCATTACTATGTTCCATATAGTCAGAGAACCAAAGATGAAATATTCTGCCATTGAGGCCTTCTTTTTGTGGAAAGTGTCTGTTTATAAGACGCCAAGAAATCTTAAGGGCTTTGCGTTTCCCGGTAAGCGTCCGCTACATAGGCCAGTTTTTACGCCACCACCTGAAGTAGGCCTCTTTCGGGTAGACTCTGGCCACTTCACTTTCTCCGAAAGCGTATTTGTATTTGCTGCAGTAATCTTCCAGAAGCTCGTATGCCCGGTTCAGCTCTCTCATCCGTGCCTGGTCTCCAAGCTCTCCGGAGCGGTCCGGGTGATAGCGCTGTGCCAGCTCACGGTAAGCGGCTTTTATCTCGGCAAGGGTGGCTGTTGCACCCAGGCCCAGTATTTTTCTGGCTCTGTCGATATCCTCAAAACTCGCCATTTTAATTCCCATGGAGATGATATTTTTATATTTTACCGGGGTTATGCTCCGGGATGATTTTACGTTATCAGGATTGGAGCCATGACTGCAAGCGCCAATACTACATACGGCCGTTGTTTAAACCATTACTATCTGGATTGCGTCTAGGGGACATAACCGCACACAGTCTCCGCAGCCCCGGCAGCTGGATGACAGCATCGCGGGCAGTTCGTAGGCTCCGTCTATCTGCCTGAGCACCTTGTGTTTGCATATCTCAGCAGCCAGGCAGATGCCGTTATCACATTTTTCGGGCTGGCATTTAAGGGGATTTACCAGTGCCATTTTAGCCGGCATTGTTTCTTTCCCGTTTCTTTGCTTCCTCGAGCCTCTCCTCCAGCTCCTCGAGTTCCTGCCACATTGCTTGCGGAACCGAGTGGGCCGGCCAGCGCTCTTTGAGGTCAGCCAGTTTTCTTTCGATAGATTCTACCGTTTCCTGACTCATCAGATATCTGCCGCTTTTGGGGGCAGCGCTGCTATTTTGCCCGTAAACAATATGTGATATTGCGACGCAATATCATTGTTAATTTATATCATTGTAAGTTTTGATGTCAATGGCGTGAAAACG
>JAGYOC010000146.1 GCA_018399795.1 Dehalococcoidales bacterium | reverse complement strand
AGGGTTTCTAAAGTATACTGCTCTTTGTTCAGGTAGATCTGATCTTCTTCGGCAATGGTAACCACCAAGCGGGTCATAACCGTCGGCTCAGCACTCGAAGCCTCCGGCAGAGTGAGGGATATGCCCGGGGTAAGGATAAAAGTACTGGATACCATGAAGAAGACAACCAGCTGAAACACTACGTCAATGAGCGGTACTAAATCAACTGTGGCAGTCGGTTTTAAGCGCCGTTTGAATTGCATGGTTATTCCTTCCCTAGTAGAACTACCAAATCATTTACACGGTTCTCTAAACGGATGATGATATGATTCACCTTATTCACCAAGAAATTATAAAAGGCAACCGTAGGAACAGAAACCATTATTCCTGCTGCGGTAGTCAGTAATGCCTCTGAAATTCCGGTGGCCAGCACTGCCGGGTCACCTACAGCACCGCCAAAACTGCCCAGTACTCCGAATGCCTTTATGTTTCCGGTAACTGTTCCCAGCAGCCCTAATAAGGGTGTTATATGAGCGATAGTTCCCAAGGATGTGAGATACCGCTCCAAATGAGGAATTTCGAGATTAGCCGCGCTCATTATGGAATCTTTGATCTCACTTTGTGTGAAGCTGCGGTTCTCGATTCCTACCTTCATCAGGTTTGAGATCGGTGAAGGATTGTTTTCGCAAATATTCAGCGCCTCGTCATAATGGTGTTTCTTCAAAACCGATTTAAGACGGCTGATAAGATTCTCCTCATCAACTCGAATACGCCGGAAAAAGAGAAAGCGTTCAATTATTATTGCCGTGGCTACTACCGAAAGGAGCAGAATTATTACCATAATAATTCCACCTTTTCCAATTAATTCCATATACTCACCCTTCCTTCTTTAATGCAGGATTATTAGTTATTGTTCAAGTCACGCACTTCTTACAGAGAAATCTCAGTTTTCAGTGTAACATTCAGTCCACGCTGTTCATATTCACCCCACCATGGCCTGCCATCTTCATAAAAGGAAGCCAGCAAATCGTTCCCCTCCAGAATCAAGTTGATTCCCTCGGATAAAAGATAACTCATTTGAACTCGCATTTCAGGAAGCTCTCCTATCTCAAAATTTCCTTTCACCGAAGTTTCAAAACCTGTGTTCCGGTTTGAATAGCTAAGCCCTCCGTGAATAAGGTGCTCAGGACGCAGCGGTTCTAGTTCACCCATCAACTGCCCCTTCCAGCCTGCTTCAAACGTAATTTTTTCGCCTGAATAATAGGTCATCTGGGTTTGTACCCCTATCAGCTCCCGTTCGTCAACAGTAAAAGGGAACAGGCCTGTGACCTGATTCCGGGCATTAAGATCGTCTGGTACAATAACTCCCTGCAGGAGGTTCCAATCGGCACCTGCGGTTACACGTAAATCCGGGTTGGGAGTATAGGCGAGGTGCGAATACACCTGCCACCCGTGCTGCAGATTGTGAAACTCTGTGGTATCGAGCAAGGGATAACTGTTCCAAAGATCTCTGTATAACAGCTGCTCAATACTATAGCCGCCCCCAAGACGAAAAAGAAAATCACCGGCTACTCCCTCCAACTCAGCATTCCAGGGAAATAGAAAGCTGTTTTCCGTATCCCAATGACCGCCTACTTGGCCCTTTATGTCAAAGTGGTCGAAATACAGTTTAGAGGTAAACTCTGTCCAGCCTTGCTGCAGCTGAACCTCCTGGGGTGCCTGCTGAAACCTATATCCACCGGAGAGTCCGGCATACCACCGATCATTTTCAAACACACCGGTAGTGATAGCCTCAAGGTACTGCTCTTCCGCTTCATCCTGCATACCTATCAGCTGGGAGCCGCTATGGGCGGTAAGTTGGGCGGTGAGGTAGATCGGCCATTCAAAATCCCGGGTATAAGAACCGCTGCCGCGGATAAAGCGGTGGATCACCGAATTTGCTTCACTGAAATCCTGTAATCCGGTTTCAGTCTCAAAATAGCTTGCCCTTACGGACCCGCTATTCCAGCCGCTTCCAAACTCCACTTTACCGGACAACTCCTCCCGACGATCAAAATAGCCGGTACCGGCGGCGTGACGTCCATAACCGTCTATTCCTTCATGGGAAAAGCGAAATTGATAAAGCGGCATTTCTCCCCGCTTATAAAGGGCGATATCCCCTATCAGATGATTATCACTCCCACCACCAATTACCCCTTCGCTGAAGAAAGCCGCTTCTCTAGGAGCGCTATCCTCCGCATACTGAGGCCTTGAAGGCAACAGTTCCGGAGAGGATACTTCCAGAGCTCCAGCCTCAGGCAGAAGTTCCTGAATTGTAGGAAGTGCAATAATATCACCCTCCGGCAGATCCGGAGCAATGGGTTTTTGCTCTATTGCTGAATACTCCAACACCACCGTCGGCAGTTCTACCTCAGGGTCTTCAGGAGCGGCTCTCTCTTCAGTACTCCCTGCAGCTGGCGGCTGCTGGGCAGAGAGCTCAACGGCAAGGAAAAAAGACAGTATCCCGCAGAGGATTAAAACAGTAGTTCGAGCTGGACCTTCAATTAATTTGTGTTGCCGCATCAGTTACTCGCCTCCTGTTCTAATAAGCGCTTACCCTCGGACACCCATTGGGTATGGGGAAAGTCGGTTTCCAACTTTCTGACCATAGACCGAGCCCCCCTTGTATCACCAGCGTCAAGGGCACTCCTGGCCGCCTTTAGAAGAGACCTGGCAACCAGATCATCATCGCCGGAGCCTAATACCGCTGCTCGAGCATACGAGTCGGCAGCCTCCTCCGGTTCGTGTTGTTTAGTGTAATACTCTCCCAAAAGATAATAAGCCTCCGCCACAGCCTCGGCATCTTGATCTTCATATTCCAACAACCTGTTCAGGTAGTTATAGGCTTGCTTGTTTTTTTCAGGATACTGATAGAGGTACATCCGAGCAAGGTCAAGTGCGGCATCACGCCCCTCGGCGGATGAAAGCCCCTCCTCTTCAACCCTTACCGACAGC
>JAGYOC010000145.1 GCA_018399795.1 Dehalococcoidales bacterium | reverse complement strand
ATCGCTCAGAGAAAACGAGCGTCTCTCCTTTTTTGATGTATCGATTCTCTTCGTAGCCTGGGTCCCACCTCCGGCATATATGACTTTCTTCTCCTTTTCGCCGAGGTTTTTGCCAATGATAGGAACCGTACCCTCCTTCTTGAGCAACGGTTTAAAAACCGAGAACTCGTCGGGGTTAACCAGCCCCCCAACCACACTTTCGCCCAAGCCCCAGGAGGAGTCTATTACCACGACCTCCCTGAACCCGTTTTCCGGATCCAGGGAGAACATCACTCCAGCACTGGCCGTATCCGAGCGCACCATTTTCTGTACACCGGCAGACAGGGCCACCTTCATATGGTCGAACCCCTTTTCCCGACGGTAGCTTATGGCACGGTCCGTGAACAGGGAAGCATAACACCTCTTGCAGGCATCAAGGACATACTTCTTACCGACGACGTTCAGGAAAGTCTCCTGCTGACCGGCAAAGCTCGCTTCGGGCAGGTCCTCAGCGGTGGCACTGCTTCTTACGGCTACGGAAACATCTTCCGTTTCGTACAACTCGCAAAGCTGCTGGTATCCATCCGTGATAGCCTGCGCCACTTCGCTGGGGAAATCTGCATCCAGAATGAGTTTTCTTATGTTATCCCCTATCTTGCGTACATGGTGGCTGTCGTTATCAAGTTCCTCCAATAATTTCTCGATTCTCTTCCTCAAGCCATCCTGCTGGTCAAGAAATGCCTGGTAGGCTCTTGCGGTTGTGGCAAAGCCATAGGGGACCTGAATACCCTTATCCCTCAGATTCCCGATCATCTCACCAAGAGAGGCATTCTTGCCGCCAACATCATCTACATCGTCAGCCCCCAGGTCTTTGTACCAACGTATATATTGCGCCTTTCTCGTCATTTAATCCTCCTTTCCCATAATCAAGTGGTCAGCTCTGACACTCGGCACAGAAATATGCCGTGCGGCCAGATATTTTGGCAATGCTTATCCCGCCTTTACATCGAGGGCATACACCGCCTTCCCTGCGATGAGGCAGGAGATAAGAGCCGGGCATTTCTCCAGTGTCTGCGCCCCTTTCGATAGCCGTTGTGAGTACCTCTTTAATTTTGGTTGCAAGCTTCTCCCAGCTTCCACTGGATATATCTTTGGCCATGGCCCGAGGGAGTATACCTGCCTGAAACAGTATCTCGTCAGAATATATGTTTCCAATGCCGGCAATTAGCTTCTGGTTCATAAGAAAGGACTTGATACTGCTTCTGCCGTTTTTGGCCGCACTCTTGAGTTCGTCCGGGCCCAGATTATCATTAAGGGCATCCGGCCCCAATCCCTGTTTCTCTACGAATTCCGCTACACTCCCCGTAATCCATAGCCCGCCCAGTTTTCGCTGCAGGATGAAGGACAGGCCCTGACCGTTTTGAAAAAAGAATTCAACCCGCGTATGCCGGTGAGCCTTTTCCTCTCCCCTATGATAGTCCAGGTATCCGGTCATGCCGAAATGAAAAACTATCCAGAAGCTGTTATTCGTACCCGCAAAAAGGTATTTACCGTGACGGACTGTCCGCTCAAACTGCTTTCCCTCCACTGCTCCATTCAAGCGCTCCGCCGATAAATTTTCCAGGACGCTCTCATTATACGTAACCGCTTCCGAGATGCGCTGGTACAATGACGTTTGCTCCATGTACCGTCGCATTACCTCCACATCGGGTAGTTCCGGCATATAGTATACCTCCGGTCACTGGATTTTATACTACATACAGCATCTCGAAGCAACATTTAAACCGGCTTAATAACCAGCATCGGTAGATTGGCATTTCTCAATACATAATCGGCAACGCTTCCAAAGACAAGCCTTTTTATGCCACCCTCTCCATGAGTGGCAATAGCGATAAGACCCACCCGATTCTGCTCGGCGAACTCGACAATGGTCTCGGCAGCCAGCCCCACTTTGACGCTATACTCTATTTCAACATTTCTCTCAGCCTGTATTTCCTCAGCTATACGCTCCAGATAGGTAACAGCCTCCTTATGGTTTTGCGATTTCATTTTGACCATTTCCTCAGAAGCAACCCCGTAATTTGCCGAGGCCGCAGGCATAGGGGCTGCCACCCGCAGCAATACAAGCCTACTTTCAAACCTGATAGCTTCCTGGATGGCAAAGGGCAATATCTGCTCCGCTAATTTGGAACCATCAAGACAAACCAGTATTTTGTCGAACATCTTCGTTTACCTCCATATGCGGTTTTAAAAATACTTTTCTTTTCTTACTCACCAGACTGATATTACATCAATGAGGTCCGTAGCGGTAGCTCTCAAGCCTATCATAGCGAACAATTCCCGCTAATACAGCCGCCTCCATATTCCATATCGGTGGTCACATAGCGATTTGCCTCTATGCTCCTCAAAATATGCCTTCCCCGGTATAATACCTGCTCTCTGCGACTCCCGTAGCGGTATACCGTTATTCCCTTACATCCGAGGGAGTGGGCCAGCCGGTATACTTTGCGGATATCATCAACTGTAGCTTCTTCCGGCAGATTCACCGTTTTGGCTACGGAGTTATCGGTATACTTCTGGAACGCTGCCTGCATCCTGACATGCCATTCCGGTTTTATATCATAATCGGTAGCAAATATTCTCTTTAATCTCTGTGGTATTCCGTCTGCCTCCCTTATCGTACCCTTCCGCGATGCTTTCTCTATCAATTCATGCGAATAGAAACCGTACTCACGTGCCTTCCGCTCGAAAACCCGGTTTATCTCGATAAGGCTGTTTCCTTCCATTGCATTTCTCACATATGCCAGAGCGAAAATGGGTTCGATACCGCTTGAGCAGTCCGCGATAATACTTATAGTGCCCGTAGGAGCTATAGACACCAGTGATGCATTTCTAATCCCCTCTGGCGCCGCATTTTGATGGATACTTCCCTTGAAGTTGGGGAATTTGCCCCTTTCTCTGGCCAGTTTGTTCGAGGCTTCGGCTGCCCTTTCCAATATAAATACGGCAATTTTCTCCGCCACCTCCAACCCCTCCCCTGAGTCATACGGGATTTCCAATTCAGCCAGAACGTCGGCAAAGCCCATAACCCCCAGACCGATTTTTCGATTGCCCTTCGTCATCCGCTCTATGCCAGGCAGCGGAAAGTTGTTTGCCTCAATGACGTCATCAAGAAATCTCACCGCAATATCGGTTACCCTGCCCAACCTTTCCCAATCGATTCTTCCTCCGGATACCATTCTGGAAAGATTGATGGAGCCCAGATTGCAGCTTTCGTAGGGCAGGAGCGGTATTTCCCCGCAGGGATTGGTCGCCTCTATCGAGCCCAGTTGGGGCGTCGGATTAAAGCGGTTAATACTATCGATAAAGATCATCCCCGGTTCGCCCGAATTCCAGGCATTATTGACGATCATATCGAATAATTCCCTCGCCTTAACCGCGCTTGTTTGAGCCCCGCTCCTCGGATTGACAAGTTTCCAGTTCCTGCCCTTCCTGACAGCATCCATGAAGCTATCGGTTACCGCCACCGAAATATTGAAGTTACGGAAAGCTCCCTCTTTGCTTTTGGCCGCAATGAATTCATATATATCGGGGTGTTCCACATTTAATATACCCATATTGGCCCCACGCCTCCGCCCCCCCTGTTTCATTACCCCAGTGGCAGTATCGAATATCTCCATAAAGGACACCGGACCGGAAGCGATACCCTTTGTGGAGCGAACCATATCTCCTTTCGGTCGTATACGGCGGAAAGAAAACCCCGTTCCTCCTCCCGACTGGTGA
>JAGYOC010000144.1 GCA_018399795.1 Dehalococcoidales bacterium | reverse complement strand
GACACGGGCCGCGAAGCCCGGCAGATTTTGAGTCTGCTGCGTCTACCAATTTCGCCACGCCGGCTTAAATTGTGAGAATCAGATTACACTATTGTTCTTTTTTTTGCAAGAACCCAGCGATTCTCAAGTTGGAAGTCGATGGTTAATGGTTCAAAGCTTGGGGGAATTTGCATTTTCGCTTACAATACACTCCAACAGTATAGAAAAAGCCTCTTTCTTGAATACCATGAAAGCTAAAACTCGCGGTTAGCGGGTAATTTCAATGAAACCACAAGCTTTGAACCACTACTTAACCTTTTAGGCGAAGGAATGGGAATCTGCGGACACTTCTGCAGGTGGTGCTGAGGAGAAACCGGAGTAAAGCTCCAACGAGTTATGTCTCACGATCTCTATCCCGGTTTTAAAGAATTTTTAATTTTTAACCGAAATCTCACAAAAATCTCATAAAAGAATCATCGTGAAGGATGAAAATACTTTCAATCTCGAGAAAGGAGAACAGAATATGAAACAGGGAAGGCTACGCCGTCACTACAGCGACAAGATGCGTGAATTGGACCATGATATTCTCAAAATGGGAACTCTAGTGGAAGAGGCTGTGCGAAACTCCATGAGGGCTCTGGTGGAACACGATACCCAGACGGCGGAAAATGTAATAGCCGATGATGAGTACATAAACAACCTCGAATTAACTATACAGGATAAACTCACCCTTCTTATTGCGACCGAGCAGCCTGTAGCGGAGGATCTGCGTCATATAATTACCTGTCTCAAGGTAGTTACCCAGCTCGAACGGATGGGGGATCACGCGGTACATGTGGCAAAGGGAGCGCTCAGAATAGCGGAAGAAGAGTATATCAAGGAACTTATCGATCTTCCACAAATGGCGGAATACGGTATAGAAATGCTTCACGAAGTGCTCAATGCCTTTGCAGAAAACGACAAGGAGAAGGCAATCGCCGTTGCCAAGCTTGATGACAAGATAGATAATCTCCATAATCAAGTGTGGCGGGAGCTTCTTACCTATATGATGAGCGATGTGAAAAACATCAACCAGGCAACCACCCTTCTCTTTCTTTCCCGCTGGTTAGAACGGTTTGGGGATCATGCAACCAACATTAGTGAGTGGATTGTATACAACTGCACAGGTGAGCATGTCGAGTTGAATCTCTAGAAGAGGAGTTAGCCATGTCCCACGAAACAATTCTTGTGGTGGATGACGAGCAGGATATACTCGAACTGCTCAGATATAATCTGGAACGGGAGGGATACAGGGTTATTACTGTTGAGACCGGAGAGGCTGCTGTAGAAAAATCTCTTTCTGGAGAGCCGGATCTTATAGTCCTCGATCTGATGCTTCCTGGAATAGACGGAGTGGAAGTATGCCGCCGTTTGAGAGCTAAAGAAGAGCTTTCGGATGTTCCCGTTATTATGCTTACGGCAAAGAGTGAGGACTCCGATGTAATAAGCGGTCTGGAAGTGGGGGCTGACGATTACGTCACCAAACCCTTCAGTCCCAAGGTACTTATAGCCCGGATTCGCGCCCTCCTTCGGAGAAAGGAGCGGAGAGAGCTTCCGGTTAAGGAAGAGCCGATTATAAGAGTTCATGATATCGTTATCGATACCGTACGCTATAAAGTAATCTGTGCCGGCGAGGCGATAGACCTGAGTGTGAGCGAGTTCTCCATCCTCGAATTCCTCGCCCGCAATCCGGGATGGGTATTCAGCAGAAGCCAAATAATAGGTGCGGTTAAAGGGGCGGACTACCCGGTAACGGAACGTTCGGTGGATGTGCAGATACTCGGGCTTCGTAAAAAATTGAAGGAGAGGGGCGGTTTAATAGAAACGGTCCGCGGGGTGGGGTACCGCCTGCGGGAAAACCTCCGGCAAAAATGAGGCTGCGGAATAGATGATACCTTCGAAGAGACTCTCGATTTTCAAATTCATGCTCCTCTCCCTGGGCATGCTTTTTCTCGTTCTCGCCGTGTCGGTGGCCTTTTTTACCTACAGAAATCTCACCCAGCTGCTCTACAGGGAGTATTATCTGAGGCTCGAATCGGCGGGTATACTCCTGCGTGCATCACTCCCGGAGGAGCCGGAGGAACTGATAGACAAAGCCGGAGAAGTGGCCCGCAAAATCGGCACGGAAGAGTCTATCCGCATTACCTTCATCGACTCAGAGGGCATTGTCTTTGCCGACAGCCATGAAGATCCGGAGGTAATGGACAATCATGCCGGCCGTCCGGAAATACGGGAGGCCCTTTCCGGCTCGGAAAACGCCACGGTGCGTAGGAGTCCTACCCTCTCCATACCCATGTTCTACCACGCCTTCCCCTTGAGAAACCGGTCCGGAGATGTCTTTGCAGTCCTCCGTATGAGTATCCCCTCGGTAAATCTGGAAAACCTCGTTTCTACAGCGGCGTGGGAAATCAGCCTCATAACGTTTGTGCTTTTAGCTGCCGCAATTGCGGCGATGGTGGCGGTCTCCCGAAGGATAACGGTGCCCCTCTCTAAAATAGCTAAAAGCGCCGCAGCCTATGCGGAATATGATTTCTCCTCTACCATGAATATCGGGGGTCCCCTGGAGATCAGCACCACTGCGGACGCCCTTCAGAGCATGGCGCGTTCGCTCACCAGCCGTATAGGAGAGGTAACCCGCCAGAAACAGGAGCTCGAAGCAGTGTTAACGGGAATGAACGAGGCGGTAATCGTTCTCGACCGTGATCTGGTAATAACGGAAGTAAATCCCTCCGCCGGAAGACTCTTTGGAGCCTCTCCCGAACCGCTGCCGGGGAAGAGTCTCATTCAGCTTATACACAACACCGAACTCAACGATTTTGCCCGAGAAGCCCTCGCGTCCCAGGGGATTAGCCAGTGTTCTATTGTTCTGCCGGGCAAGGGAGCGGAGACGTATTTGCAGGTCAACGCATCCACAATAGAGGCGGTAGTCGAAAACGCGGAGGGAGAAACCCGAATTCAGCGTCTTATTCTGGTGATGAACGATATTACCACCCTTAAAAAGCTCGAAGAGGTTCGCAAGGAGTTTGTCGCCAATGTTTCCCACGAACTGAAAACCCCAATTACATCAATAAAGGGGTTTGTGGAAACTCTCCTCGACGGAGCCATTGATGACAGGGAACACGCACGGAGGTTTCTTACAATTATCGAAAACCAGACCTCCCGTATCGGCAATATTGTAGAAGACCTTTTGACTCTCAGCAGGCTCGAGCAGAATAAGAAGAGTTCCAAGTTCCCCTTCGAGCCGGTAACGCTTTCTAAAACCGCAAGCGACGCAATTGCCGTGTGCCAAAACCGGGCGAATGAGAAGTCGATAAGCGTTACGAGCCGGTGCGATGGGGAGACAAAAGTCTTGGGAAACCCCCGACTGATGGAACAGGCGGTGGTGAACCTTGTTGACAACGCTATTAAGTACTGCCCGGAGGGGAGTGAGATATCCATATACAGAGAGGCAATAAAAAAGGGTATCCACACTCTCGTTATTAGGGATAACGGCCCGGGAATTCCCCAGAAAGATCAGTCTCGCATTTTTGAACGGTTTTACCGGGTAGAGAAGGCCCGCAGCAGGGATATGGGGGGCACGGGCCTCGGTCTTGCTATTGTCAAGCATATTATGCTGATCCACGGTGGGTCGGTTACCCTCGAAAGCAGAAGAGGTGAGGGGACCGCCTTTTTTCTACACTTCCCTATTCAGAATTTCAACTCATAAAAATATAACATTCACCTCATAAAGGACTAACATGAATATAAGAGAGTTCTCATTGAAAGATGATACTCATCTAACATTTCCAGTTGATATTAGAGGTGTACCGTAAAGGTGCACACAACATTTTGAAAGGAGATTTTAGATGCGAAAAATTATTACAGGCCTACTAATTGCGGTTCTAGTACCCGCCTTTGCCTTTGCCGGCGGAAGCCAGGAAGAGGGCGGAGAAGAGGGGCTTTCCGGCTCCATCAAGGTAGCGGGAAGCAGCACGGTGTACCCCGTAACTATGGCTATGGCGGAAGAGTTCAGCAAACTGCACCCCGATGTAGAGATACCCATTCAATCTACCGGTTCCGGCGGCGGTTTCAAGAACTTCTTTATTCCCGGCAAGACGCCAATTAACAACGCGAGCCGCGCCATAAAGGATAGCGAGATCGAAGATGCACGGGCAAACGGTGTTGAACCTCTCGAGTTTCTCGTCGGTACCGATGCCGTAACCATCGCAGTACACAAGGACAACCCGGTGGATAATATAACCGTTGATCAGCTTGCCCAGATCTGGAGGCCGGATGATTCTGCACAGAAGTGGAGCGATGTCGACTCATCCTGGCCCGATGAGAAGTTCGAGCTCTACGGACCCACCTCCGCTTCCGGTACCTTTGCCTATTTTACCGAAAAGATAATTGGAGAAGAGGGTGCTTCCCGCTCGGATTACCAGGGTACCGAACAGGACAACACCATTGTACAGGCGCTTACCGGTTCCGAAAGTGCGATGGGGTATTTCGGCATGGCTTACTACCTCGAAAACAAGGATATTATAAAAGCTCTTTCGGTGGACGGAGTAATGCCTTCCATAGAAACCGCTAAATCCGGGGAGTATACCCCCCTCTCGAGACCCCTTTTTATCTATGTATCGAAGGATGAGCTCAAAAGGGCGGAAGTACGGGAGTTTATCCGGTTCTACCTCGACAGGATCGATACGGAAATGATAAAAGAGATCGGCTACGTTCCGATGACCACCACCGACAAAGAAGCACAAATAGAAAAGCTCGAAGCGGCAATTGCCGATCTGGGTGTTGAATAGAGAAGTTAAGCAGAAAAGTTGAGTAAAAAGTTGAGTAATAAATTGAATACAAAAAGTCTATTTGTAAGCGGAAAAGCATCCTGGGGGGTACATTCGTGTACTCCCCCGGTGTTTTTGAAATAAAGAGACAGGAAGGGTATATGATTAAGTCTCCACAGATACACAAAGAGTTTAGAGCGGATTTAAAGGAACATCTTATACGCGGGGTATTTTTCTCTACCGCCCTTCTTTCGGTGGTTACCACGGTAGGAATTGTAGTAGTCCTCCTGGTCGACTCCATCGATTTTTTTAGCGATGTTTCGATTATTGATTTTTTTACCTCCCGCAGGTGGAGCCCAACGATCAAACCGGCGGAGTTCGGAGTGCTTCCCCTTATAAGCGGAACGCTTACCTTTACCCTGGGAGCCGCTCTGGTGGCGATTCCCATCGGATTGCTTGCAGCTATCTATCTGAGCGAATACGCAAGCGATAGGGTGAGGGGAGTTCTCAAACCGGCACTGGAGATGCTCGCCGGCATTCCGACTGTTGTGTACGGTTTTTTTGCCCTCGTCTATATTACTCCCTTTCTCAAGAAGATATTCCCCGATTTGAATACCTTTAATGTTATGAGCGCATCGATTGTTGTGGGTATCATGATTATACCTACAATCGCGAGTATAAGCGAAGACGCCCTTAGAGCCGTTCCCAAAACTCTGAGAAACGCCGGTTACGGCCTTGGAATAACCAAGTTTCAGGTTACCGGCACCATTGTAGTACCGGCTGCACTATCGGGTATCGTCTCCTCCTTTATCCTCGGTATATCGAGGGCGATAGGAGAGACGATGGCCGTTACTATTGCGGGAGGAAATCTTTCCCGGATAGTAAATTGGTTAGAGCCGAAGGAGGCCCTGTTTAATCCTGTGCAGACCATGACTGCGGCAATGGTCGAAATCGGGGTGAGCGATGTAACAGGAGATTCAGTTGCCTACAAGAGTCTGTTTGCCGTGGGTCTAACCCTGTTTGTAATGACTATGCTTCTCAATATTCTGAGTCAGTACATAAAAAATCGATACCGGGAGAAGTATGAATGAGCACTATATCTGGAAATTCCGTATTTGAGGCTGAGAGGCAGGATAACATAGAGAAAGAGCGGAGAAAGGGAGTTGTGTTCCAGTTTATCTGTTTGGCTGCAACTCTCTTTGGTATTGCCGCCCTAGGAATTCTGCTCGTCTATGTGAGTATCGAAGCGGTGGGCTGGCTGGATTGGCAGTTTATTACCAGCATGCCCTCCAGGTTTCCGGAGCAGGCGGGGATCTATCCCTCTCTTCTAGGCTCGATTTTTGTGGTGTCCCTGGTGGCTGTTTTTTCACTCCCCCTGGGGGTCGGAGCTGCGGTTTACCTGGTGGAGTATTCGAAAAAGAATTTTCTCCAGAGGCTTGTAGAGACAAACATAGCCAATTTAGCGGGGGTTCCTTCCATCGTCTACGGCCTATTGGGGTTGGGACTTTTTGTTTCGACTCTGGGTTTGCCCCATGGAGTCGTGCTGGTTGGCGCTTTTACCCTTACCTTGAGGGTTCTGCCTATCGTGATTGTCTCTTCCCAGGAGGCGATAAGAGCGGTTCCCGACTTGCAGCGTAAAGCCTCTTTGGGTTTGGGAACGACAAAGTGGCAGATGATTCGCACAACGGTGCTACCCGAGGCGATGCCCGGGATTCTTACCGGCACTATTATTGCCCTTGCCAATGCAATAGGGGAGACCGCTCCGCTAATTATGGTGGGAGTGGCAACTTCGATTTTTTCTCCCCCCCACGGTCTGTTCAGTTCCTTTAGTGCGATGCCCCTGCAGATATATGCCTGGTCTGATTTTCCAAAGCCGGAGTTCCAGCACGGTGTTGTTCCTGCGGCAATTGTTGTCCTGCTTGTGGTAATACTTTCGTTAAACGGTATTGCCATTTACACGCGGAATAAATTTTATCAAAAGAGACGAAATATATAGGAGCCCAAGATGGTACAGATGAACACTCTTGCACAGAAAGAAGATGCTCCTCGCCAAGAGGAGATGATAAAGGATTTTTCAGATCTCGAATCGGTAATAGAGGTGAGAGATCTGGATTTTTTCTACGGTGAAACCCAGGCTCTAATGAACGTGAATATGAAGATCTACAAGAACAGGGTTACCTCTATTATCGGTCCGAGCGGATGCGGTAAGTCGACAATGCTCAGATGTTTTAACAGGATGAACGATCTTATCGAGAGCAGCCGCGTGGAAGGTGAAGTTCTCCTCGACGGAATAAATATATACGATAGGCAGATCGACCCCGTCCGGCTGAGGAGGCATATAGGAATGGTGTTCCAGCAGCCAAACCCCTTTCCCAAGAGTATCTTCGACAACGTAGCTTACGGACCCCGGATGCACGGAGTGCGGAACAGGGATGAGCTTCACAGCATAGTAGAGATGAGTTTGAAGAAGTCGGCCCTCTACGATGAGGTAAAAGACCGCCTCAATAAAAGCGCCCTCTCCCTCTCGGGAGGACAGCAGCAGCGTCTCTGTATTGCCAGGGCAATTGCGGTGGAGCCGGAGGTGATTCTTATGGACGAGCCCGCCTCCGCCCTCGACCCCATTGCCACTACCTATATTGAGGACCTGATAGAGGAGTTGAAAAAGAACTACACCGTGGTAATAGTGACCCATAACATGCAGCAGGCGGGAAGGGTGGGAGATTTTTCCGCCTTCTTTCTCAACGGGTACCTCGAAGAGTTCGATACCACCAAGAGGATTTTTCTCAATCCGGAGAGTAAAAAAACCGCCGACTATATAAGCGGCCGCTTCGGCTAACTGGTAAAAAGAGATGGAAAACCGAAGCGCTCTCGTTTAAACTAGTAACAATGCATCTGGTATAAAAAAAAGAAGAGCGGAAATGGCCCCGGCACCAGTTTTCTACTTCGCTTTCCGGCTTGACACCTGCAGCCAAATTACTTTTCTACAACCGAAGTGCTTTCGACTATAGTTGGGAACTATAGTTGGGAAAAGAGCAGCACCAGCAGTAAGCCTGCGACCAATAAACGCAAAGAACCGTTCAAGTTCACCCTCGTAATAGCTGCAAGAGATGTCATAATCCTGGATTGCATACTCCTGCGAAGCCCTTGAATCTGAAAGATGAAAAGTCCTGCCGCCCCGCTGAGGGTGATCAGGGCAGCTTTTAGCAGTGAGCCGGCGGAATACCAGACCGGTCCTGAGAGCTGGACTCCGGAGCCCTCGATTGCCGACCCAAGGCTCTGGGTCCCGGGATCCATTGGTACGACACTCCTTGGCCCGAGAACCGAGAGGGAGCTCAGAAAAGCAAACAGATGCTGCGGGAAAAGGGCAATTGCCACACAGGCGGCGGCCAGAATAGCCATACCGAATGAGGTAGCTCCAATTGTCCTTCTCTTTTTACCGGTACCGGATTCGGCTGCAAGGCTGGTCCACGGGCCGGTAAAGATGCGGCCTAGTTTGAACAGGGCTATCGCGGTAGCGGCTCCGGCTAGGTTCAACAGCCATGCACCTGGATAGCTGTAGAGGGTAGAGGAGACCAGCAGTTTAGCGTAATAGCCGCCGCTCAGGGGGATGCCCATTAAAGTCAAGGCGGCAATCCAGTACCATACTGCGGTAAGCGGAAAACGGCGCTGCATTCCCCGCAGGCTGTATACATCGCGACTGCCTGCCTGGTGGGTGACATAGCCGACGGAGAGAAAGAGCAGAGCTTTGGAGAGGGCGTGCAGAAGAATATAGAAGAGGGTGGCGGTCTCTCCGAGGGCCCCTCCAAAACTGAAAACCGCAACAATGAAGCCCATTTGACCGACTGATGAATAGGCCAGAATCCGTTTTGCATCGCTTTGCATTACAGCAGCAATGCCCCCAACCAAAGCCCCTCCGATGCCTAACCAAGTGGGCAGTTGTTCCAGTGGAGAAAAGGGGAGATAGGCATAAAAGTGCCACAGGGCAAGCAGGGGAACTTTTATAACCAGACCAGATAACAGAGCAGACACCGGATAGGGGGCCGTAGAATGCGCCGGTGGAAGCCATGTGTGAAAGGGAACCACCGCTGAACGGGTGGCGATTCCGACGGTGATAAGTGCCAGGGCCGTTTTAGATAAAGGCCACGCACCCTTCGGCAAGTTTTGTAGATAAGCTGCAATTTCCCCAAACGCAAGGCTCCCGGTAGAACGGTAAAAAATCCATACCCCGATTAAAAAGAAGGTGATACTTACTGTGCTGAGTAGCAGGTATCTAAAGGCCGCCAGCATGGCCGTTGCTGTGCGATCATAGGCGACTAAAATGATAGAACATAGTGAAAGAACTTCAAACCAGACAAACAGGTTAAATAGATCTCTTGAAAACAGAATTCCCAGTAAGGAAAAATGGGTGAGATACAGGGTAAAGTAGAAGCTGCTCCCGTAGCCCCGCTGTCTCCAGCTTGCAAGCCACACCGCAGTGAAAATCACAAGGGCAAGCACCGCAGCCGCCCAGCCTATTCCGTTTAATTCAAACACAATTCCCAGGGGCTCCCGCCATCCTCCAAAGGCGTACATCCTAGGTGACGATCCGGCAGCATCTGTAGTGTGCAGCAACGACCAAAGACTTCCGCTAAACCAGATCAAAAAAGCAGGTATCGGTGAAACCTCACGGGGCAGGAGCTTACCCACCAGCGTGACCAGTACTGCGCTAAGGGGAGCTAAGAGGAGGAATAGTACATATACGTCTGTGGGGGCAGCATCCATTTTCGCTCCTTTTTAATTTTCCGCCCGGAAATTTTTCCGCCTGCAAAATTTTCCGCCTGTAAAATTTTCCTTCTGAAAAATTCTCCGGCCGGAAGTTCTCCGGCTTTAGTAGGTAAGCACTCCATAGAGCAGAACTATTACGAAACCGCTCACCAACATACGCAGCGATCCATTTAAGCCGACACTCATAGCTCGGGCTCGGTGGGCCAAGTTTTTTCCAACTGAAGACAGCAGGAACAGGGCCAGTAAAAAACCCGCTCCAATACTTACACCGGCCTTTAGGAGAGAGGCAGAGTTGTACCAGACGATGTCAATCGGAGCGGGAAGCGCGGGGCTGCCATGCAGAAGTAACAGAATATAGTGGAGAATTAAGTGCGGGATCACACCCATTGCAATACAGCCGGCTGAAATAATCAGCAGTCCGAAGTTTGCTTCCCCTGCGGCAGCTATTGAGCCG
>JAGYOC010000143.1 GCA_018399795.1 Dehalococcoidales bacterium | reverse complement strand
CCCCGGGACAGCCCGCTTGAGAAAAGATAGTTATCATAGACCACCGAGATGGTCACCCTGTTTTCATTAAAAGTACTTCCTTCTTCTTCGGTAACAGGCTTCTCATCAACCGAAATACACGAACTCATCATAGCCACCCCCGGTAAAGATACTGCCATTAATATCGAAGAAAAAAGCCACTGGCTCATCACCATATAATAGCGCCCGACCATTATTCATTGCAAAGGATTTTCAAGAAAGCGCCATCACCAGCCGGCATCTCCCCACAAGAAACACAGCCTGTCATCTCATCGAACCAGAATATCTGAAACCGCATCCAGGATATCCTCTTGAACCAGGTATTATCAATAGGTGATTATTACGATAATTTATATGCTATAATTGCGGAAAACACTGCGCCCAATCTGGAACGCCAGCACAATCGGCAACCGTTTCTACCTTCCGGACAGGCAGGCAAAGGACTGGTACAGCAGATATAAAGCAGCGGTGATGCCTGTAATACAGTGGGAGATAAAAACTGACCATGAGAAATGTTGCCTTCAGGAAATAAAAGCACAGGATGGAGCCTCATTACCAGAAAGGCATGCTATGCACCATTAACTTCGGTTATACTTTTCCTGCCTGTATTGGCAGTTCTGTTACTTACCGTCCTCAGTCCCGGGCCTGTTCCTGCGGCCTGACAAGCACCACGGGGACGGGTACTTTCTGCAGAAGCTTGGCCGCAACACTGCCATAGGCCCAGCGCCCCAGTCCACCCCGGGCGTGGGTCGACATTACAATGATGCTGAAGGGGGCCTTCTCAACGTATTCAATAATCTCCTTCGAGGGGTCGCCCTCCAGCACCTCCGTCCGCACTTCCCGATATAAAAGCTTGAGGCGTTGTGCCACACCCTCCAGGTACCTTTTGGCGACCATCTTCTGCCGATAGAGCAGCTCCCGCTGGTATTCGCGGGGCATCACGTGCCGGGCACCGTCAGGTGTTTCCAGACGGGCGCTCGGCGAATAGTAGGTCATGGCCACGGCAGGCTCCGATACGTTGAGCAAAACAACCTCCAGGGCTTCAGGCCCGCGCTGTCCGGCGAGAATTTCAACGTGAGGTAACACCGATTCGGCAAGCTCAGAACCATCAAGGGGAACAACTATGGTCATCTTCGGCCACTCGCTATAGGCCGTTTCCTGCGCAGATTCGGCGCTTACCAGCCACACCGGTACCGCAGACGCACGGAGAACCTTATCGGCCACGCTACCCATTATCCAGCGCCTGATGCCGGAGCGGCCGTGCGTTGCCATCGTTATCAAATCGACATCGCTCTCATCGGCATAGCGAATTATCTCCTCAGCAGGATAACCGGTCACAAGCTCGCCCCGAACCTCCGCATCCCTGCCATCTCTTTCATCGCCGATCCTCTGCCGGAGATTTCCTATCTCCTTCCGCACCATCTCAGCTTTGTGCTCGATATAGGCCCTGTGCAGAGGAGAGGATTCCCCCTCTTCAGGCTCCAGCACGTGAAGAAGAGTCACATCCAGTCCCAGCCTCCCCGCCGTCTCTATGACATAGGGGTAAACCACCTCGGATAACTCTGAACCATCGAGAGGAACCAGCAACCTGCGATACATGCGAACACCTCCAGCGGTCAGCTACAATATATTATGTTACTGCTGCGCATATGTCAAAGCCCGCCATCAATTTTAATCCCCACATACCAGAAATCTAGCACAACATAAATGAACGTCCGGTACATATTATTGCACCACCTGATATAATGGGTTATCAAGAGCATACAGTCTTTCATGGTTTTGCCCGTTAGCCGGCAAATCTTCAATCAACCCCTCAGCGACCGGTTCTACTGAAGAAAAAGGCAGGGAGGAGTGGCAATGCCAGTACATAATGCGGAGATTGCCAGTGCCCTGAACGACTACGCCGATCTTCTCGAGATCTCCGGGGCCAACCAGTTCCGGGTACGGGCCTACCGGACGGCAGCCCGTAATATAAGCGAGCTTCCGCACAGCATCTCGGAGATGGTAAAGCAGGGAGAACCGCTCTCGTCGATACCCGGCCTGGGCAAGGAACTCACCGCAAAGGTCGAGGAGATGGCCACTAGCGGAAGTTTTTCCCAGCTTGAGGAATTCAAAAAGGAGTTCCCCGCCGGGCTCCTCGATATCACCAGGGTTGGCGGGCTCGGCCCCAGGCGTACCAGGGCACTTTACCAGGAGCTTGGCATCACCGATATAGAGCAACTGGCCAGGGCAGCAAAAGAAAAGAGAATCAGGGAACTGCCCGGATTTGCCGCCAGGACGGAGCAGAAAATCCTGGATGAGATTGGCCGGCGGGAAAGTACTGCCGAGGAAAACAGACGCTACCGCCTCGCCGTAGCAATGGAGATAGTACAGCCCCTTTTACAGTACCTCGACGATATCAGGGGGATCAAAAACATAAAGGTCGCCGGCAGCTACCGGAGGAAAAGGGAAACTGTGGGTGACCTGGATATACTGGTAACACACAAAAAGGGAGCGGATGTCATCAAGCGCTTCGTCGAATACGAGGACGTGGACAGGGTTGTCTCTCAAGGAGAGACACGATCGACCGTGGTACTGAGGCCGGGCATTCAGGTAGACCTGCGGGTAGTACCTGAAGCCAGTTACGGGGCAGCCCTGCACTACTTTACCGGTTCCCAGGCCCACAACATTGCCGTGCGTAAACTGGGAGTGGAGAAGGGGCTTAAAATCAACGAGTACGGTGTTTTCAAGGGCAGCAGAAAGGTTACCGGGAATACGGAGGAAGAGGTATATAAACAGGTCGAATTACCCTATATCGAGCCGGAACTGCGCGAGGGCAGCGGCGAAATCGAGGCCGCCAAGCAGGGCAGGCTTCCCGATCTCGTCAGTCTCGAGGATATTCGGGGGGATCTCCACTCCCATACCAGAGCCACCGACGGACGTTCCACGCTGGAAGAAATGGCCAGGGCCGCCCGGGGAAAGGGGTACCAGTACCTGGCCGTTACCGACCATTCCCGGCACGTTACCGTGGCCAGGGGTCTCGACGCGGAGAGACTGGCAGAGCAGATAGACGATATTGACCGCCTCAACGAAAAGATGAAAAGCTTTACTCTCCTGAAAGGCATTGAACTGGATATTCTCGATGACGGCTCGCTGGACCTACCCGGCGATATTCTCAAAAGGCTGGACCTGGTCGTCTGTGCCGTGCATTACCGCTTTGACCTGCCCGAGGAGAAGCAGACGGAACGCATCATCAGGGGTATAGACAACCCCTACTTCACCATTCTGGCTCACCCCACCGGCCGGATGATCGGGGAACGCGACCCCTACCAGGTAGATATGGAACGGGTGATGAAGGCCGCCAGGGAAACCGGGACAGTTATGGAAATCAATGCCCAGCCGTCCCGTCTCGACCTGAACGACACCCACGCCAGGATGGCCAGAGAAATGGGGGTAATGGTCGCCATATCCACAGACGCCCATAGCACCAGGGACCTCGAGCTTATGGGCTTCGGCATCAACCAGGCACGGCGCGGCTGGCTCGAAGCCGATAATGTCCTCAATACCCGAAGCTGGAAAGATTTGCAAAAAATGCTCGGGAGGTGATACATCTTGTCCCAAAATGCCTCGCTACACATCGGTACATCGGGATGGTACTACCACCACTGGAAGGGCCCCTTCTATCCCGGGAAACTCCCCGACCGGTCTTTTCTAGAGTACTACAAAGATTATTTCGAGACCGCCGAAATAAACAGCACCTTCTACCGCATGCCCTCGAGAGAGACCTTCAGACAGTGGCAAAGCGCCGTTCCGGAGGATTTTGTCTTCGCCGTCAAGGCCAGCCGATATATTACACATATGAAAAAGCTGAAAGAGCCTCAGCAACCGCTGGCCAATTTCTTCGCAGGCATCGATGCTCTCGAAGACAGGCTGGGGCCCGTTCTTTTTCAGCTCCCCCCCGGTTGGAAAAGAAACCTGGACAGGCTGGGGGAATTCATCGACGCCCTGCCGCAGGGTTACCGGTATGCGTTCGAATTCCGCAACCCGGACTGGTTCGGCAAGGCCACTGAAGACGTGCTGGCGGCAAAGGGTGCCGCCTTCTGTATCTACCACCTCGAAGATATACTGTCGCCCCAGCCCGCAACCGCAGACTTCGTGTATATCCGGCTGCACGGCCCAGCCGGCGCCTACGCCGGCAAATACGACTATGACACGCTATCGAGCTGGGCAGAAAAGATGTCGTCATGGGCCGAACAGGGCAAGGATGTATTCTGCTACTTCGACAACGACGAAAAGGGCTATGCCGTACAGAACGCCCTAACGCTAAAGGAGATACTCGCCGGTAAATAGATAGCAGCAAGGATAGGGGCGTTGAAGGCCGGATGCAGCCGTTCCTGCGGTAGCCCGAAATGTAGAAGATATTATCATCATCCCCCTTAAGCTACCGGTAAAGGTTAAGGGCAAGCACTCTTTTCACCGCATCACCTCAAATTCAATAACTGGCAATGTTTCCTTGCGATATAGCGTACCACTACCACCACCTTAAAAGTTAGAGGCCGACGAAAGGGGATGAGCCCGATGAGGTTATTCTCACCAATTTGGTTTATAATTGGTATCGAGAAAGCGGCAATCTCCAGTTGCCGCCATCAGTATCAAAGCGAGTGGGAGTTGCAATGAGCGATTCGATTTTGATCATCGGAGCCGGCATAGCCGGCCTATCGGCAGGCTGTTACGGACAGATGAACGGTTACCGCACCAGAATATTCGAGATGGGGGATAACCCCGGCGGGCTCTGTACCGCCTGGAAACGGAAGGGCTATACCATCGACGGCTGCATCCACTGGCTGGTAGGTTCGTCACCGGAGAGCAGCTTCTACCGTATCTGGGAGCAGCTGGGAGCAGTGCAGGGCCGGTCCTTCTATTATCACGACATATTCACACAGGTGGAGGGAAGCGACGGTAAAAAGCTGACGGTCTATACCGATATCGACCGGCTCGAGGAACACCTAGAGGAGATCGCCCCCGGGGATAAGGCCGTTATCGAGGAGTTTACCTCTGCCATCCGCACCTGTACCAGGCATGAACCCCCCATAGACAAAGCGCCCGAGCTGTATTCCTTTGCCGACGGCATCAGGCTGAGCGGCAAGCTGCCCCTGCTCAAGGTGATGAAGAAGTGGGGGAAAATACCGGTAAAGGACTTCGCCAGCCGGTTCCATAGCCAGTTCCTGAGAGAGGCATTTCCGCTTATCTTCGGAATCCCCGATTTCCCCATGGCCAGTATGATTATTACGCTGGCCTGGTTGAACAACAGGTGGGCAGGATACCCCATCGGGGGGTCGCTTGAATTCGCCCGGGCCATCGAACGGCGTTATACCAGCCTGGGCGGAGAAATACACTACGCCTCCCGCGTGGAAAATATACTGGTTCAAGATGACACGGCTGTGGGAATCCGCCTTGACAATGGCGAAGAATACAGCGCCGACATCGTCATCTCGGCAGCGGACGGCCACAGCACCATTTTCGAGATG
>JAGYOC010000142.1 GCA_018399795.1 Dehalococcoidales bacterium | reverse complement strand
TGACGATAGTCATATCGGACATGCTATGAGCTATGTCATCTTCGATGTCATCCGGCGTTATCTTTATTTTAGGGGTTACCGGGTAAAGTACGTACAGAACATCACCGATATCGATGATAAACTTATCGACCGTGCGCTAAAGTACTATAGCTCCGTAAGTGAGCTTGCGGAAAGGTTTACAGAGAGCTACTTCGAGGATATGGATGCCCTGAATGTTGGCCGCGCTGATGTCTATCCCCGGGCTACCGGAGAGATAGAAAAGATAATCGAGGTTATCGGAGGGCTGATAGATAGGGGGTATGCCTATCCCTCTGCTGGCAGCGTCTATTTTCGGGTAGGCAGTGTTCCTGATTACGGGAAGCTTTCTCACCGCAGTCTGAAATCGATGGCGTCCGGGTGCAACGTGGAGTTCGGCAGAGAGAAGGAACACCCACTGGACTTTGTCCTCTGGAAGGCAGCCAAGCCCGACGAGCCGTGGTGGGATAGTCCCTGGGGTAGGGGCAGACCTGGATGGCATATTGAGTGCAGTGCCATGGCTTTGAAATACCTCGGGGATACAATTGATATCCATGGTGGTGGGCAGGACCTGGTTTTCCCACACCACGAGAATGAGATCGCACAGTCGGAGGGATTTACCGGTAAGAAGCCCTTTGTGAAATACTGGTTGCATAACGGGATGGTGCAGTTTGGCGAGGAGAAAATGAGTAAGTCGCTGGGCAACTTGATAACCATCAAAGAGGCCCTTGCCGGTTATAGCGCCGATGCTGTCCGTATTTTTATCCTTAATTCTCATTACCGGAGCCCCCTTACCTACCTGGAGGAGTCCTTTGAAGTGGCGGAAAAGGCTGCAGACAGGTTGCGCCAGGCGGCACGGAGTGATTCGGGAGGCGACCAGGGCGAAGGCCAGATAGATGTTGACTCCTATCGCAGCCAGTTTATCGCTGCCATGGACGATGACTTCAATACGGCCAGGGCTCTTGCGGCACTTTTTGATCTGGCCCGTGAGATTAACCGTGCTGCCGAGTCGGGCTGCCGGGTTACACCGGCGCAGGAGGTACTTCTAGAACTGTCCGATATACTGGGACTGACGTTGAAACCGCTGGAAAAACCTGCCGTTGATGCCGGGCTGCTGGCAAGAGTCAGGGAAGAAGTTTACCGGGAGCTTGGACGACCTGTTGATAGCGGGGCTGTACAGACAGCGGAAGAGATAGTGGAGGAACTGATCCAGGTTCGCAGTGAGCTCCGCAAAGCCAGGAAATGGCAAACTGCCGATATGATACGTGACAGGCTCGATGAAGCCGGGGTTTATCTGGAGGATACTCCCGTGGCAACGATACCCAGATATAGGCGGTAGGTATCCAATGAGTGATATCGGTATCATCGTAATGGGAGTGGTTGTGCTGGCGGTAATGGGCATCGGGTGCCGGGGGTTTTTTACCAATGCCGATATTCATCTGGCCCTGCGGGTGGTGGTTGGTGCCATAGGAGCAGGAGTGCTGGTTCTGGTGATAAAGACGGCCCGTTCCAGGTTGAGAAAAAGTAAAGAAAGAGAAGATAATCACCGTCTTGAGCGGTGACTGCCGGGGCATTACGGCAGGGGTTGCCTGTTCTGCCGTTATCTTCATAACATGGCTTGAGGTTCTACTTCCCCGGTGTCGTCGTCCCGGGAAACCATTTTGCTCGCGGGCAGAAAAAGCGATGCCACCAGGCTGCCTGCGAAGACACCGGCCAGGGTGTAAAAGGTAATCCTCATAGAATTGTCGGCCGCGTTTATGCCGATGGTCTCCAGTTCTTCAACGTATCTGTCCGGGTAATTTTCTATTTTCCCCTTCAGCTTGGTTTCGAATTCATCGAATTTCATCCGCCGGCTGCTCTCCGTTATCCATATCGTCAAATCATCCTTGTCTTTCCGTGGCAGGCTGGCGCTGTCGTCGATACCTCCCACTATGCCGGAGAGGAATGAGCTCAGCATGACGGCGCCGACTGCAGCGGTGCCGATGGAGCGGCCCAGATTGAGAAATGTGGCATAGAGTCCTGAGGCTTCGTCGGTCTCACTGGACCTGGCAAAGGATAGGGTAATGTTTCCTATCTGGGACAGGGCAAGGCCAAGACCGGTACCTATAAGGACCAGTCCCGGCGTCAGGCTGGTCATCGACATATCGGGGTGGAAGGAATCTGCCATGATGAAGGCACCAACAATCATCAGGACTATCCCGGCGATAATTAGGTATTTAATCGGGATACGATTTATCAGCCGGGCAGTGACAAAACTCATTGCCAGCATTGACAGGGTCAGCGGTATCACAGTCAGCCCCGTCTGGAAGGCATTGAGGTGAAGTATTGTCTGCAGGAAAAAGGGAACGGCAAAGAGTATTGCACCGATCGTCATCTGCATGATAAAGTTCGTTGACGTTCCGCAGATGAAATATCGGTTTCTGAAAAGGGAGGTCGGTACCAGCGGGTCATTTCCTTTCTTTTCCTGTTTTCTTAACCAGAAAACGAATGAGGCCAGGAGAACTCCCCCTGCAATCATCATTAGCGGTGCGATGGATATGCCGAGCGGCGCGATTTTATGGCTGCCTATTACCAGTGGCTTTGTTGCCTGCCACCATCCGTAGGTATTGGCGCTGATTATGCCGACTACCAGCGAGACCAGTCCCGTGGTACATAGTGCGATACCACCGATGTCCAGCCCCGGCCGCTTGCCGCTTGGCTCATGGGGGGCGAGTATTCTGGAGAAAATGAGTACTGCTGCCATGATGAATGCCTCCATACCGAATGCCCATCGCCAGGAAGCGTACGTTGTGAAAAGGCCGCCGACGATGGGTCCGATGGCGGCCCCGCCGACCAGGATGGCGGCATAAACGGCGAAAGCCCTTACCCGTTCTTTGCCACCGTAGGTTGTCATCAGACAGGAAAGTATTGTCGGCATCATTAAAGATGCACCGATGCCCTCGATGACGGACCAGCCTAGGGTAAGCATCAGCATATTACTGCTCAACGCTGCCGTTATGGTTCCTGTGGTGTAAAGGATTACGCCGGTGATAAAGATGCGCTTCGTTCCGTATATGCGGGCCATCTTGGCGCCGGTAATCATACCCGCCGCCATAACCAGTGAGTAGATGGCTATCGCCATCTGAATGTGTTGAATATCAGTATGCAGGTCCCGGGATAGTGCTGTAATGGCGACGTTCATCATGGTGGTATCGAGCGTGATGACGAATATTGCCAGGGAAAGCACTATCAGTACATACCACCGGCGCATAATGATTCTCCTTGCTGAATTTATCTTGATAGAACTTGCGCTGGTTCCTTGTATTGAGCCAATAAATGCCTTTTTGGCCGGGTGCTTTATATCGGGGAACTTGGATACTCAGATTAGACGTATCATATAGCCTGGAAATCGTTTAGTCAACCAGTCGGTCACTATGGATTTGATGTTTTTTAACCCCCTGGGTTATCATTTTTGTGGCTGATGAAGACAGATAACGGGGGTAAAAATATGGACAAGATGCTGGTTACTACTACTGATTCTGTGTCCGGAAAGTCCGTGGTGAAGACAATCGGCTTGGTCAAGGGTAATACCATCCGTGCCAGGCACGTCGGCAGGGATGTAATGGCCTGGGGCAAGAGCATTGTGGGGGGAGAGATAAAAGATTATACCGGGATGATGTCGGAGGCAAGGGAGGAGGCGATCGAGCGAATGATAGCGGATGCCGGGGCGAAGGGGGCCAACGCCGTTATCGGCGCACGCCTGACTACATCGATGATAATGCAGAATGCCTCGGAAGTGCTTGCCTACGGAACTGCTGTAGTTCTGGAGTAGAGGCAGAGTTGAAAGACAGTTTTATTCTTGAAATATTAAGCCGACTGCCAAATGCCCCGGGGGTATATCTGATGAAGAATACCGCCGGGAATATCATCTACGTGGGCAAGGCAGCCAGCCTGCACAAGCGGGTAAAATCATATTTTTCGTCAGGGAAGAAGCTATCTTCCAAAGCGCAGTGTATGGTGCGCGATATCGCTGATATCGATTTCTTTGTTACTTCATCGGAGCAGGAAGCACTTATCCTGGAGCTCAACCTCATCAAACGATACCGGCCCCGTTATAACGTCAGTCTCAAGGACGACAAGAGCTTCCCCTACCTCAAAGTTGATATGGATAGCGAATGGCCCCGGATATACGTTACCCGCCGCCTGGAAGAGGATGGCGGTCGTTATTTCGGTCCCTTCACCAGTGCCCGTTCGGTGAGGCAGACGCTACAGGTAATCAGGGAAATTTTTCCCGTTCGCTCCTGTAAAAAACAACTCACCGGCACCAATACCCGTCCCTGCCTCAAGTATTACATAAAGCGTTGCCCGGGGCCATGTATCGGTGCTGTGAGCAAAGAGGAGTATGCCGGTGTTATCCGGCAGATAGTGCTGTTCCTGGAAGGAAAGCAGGAAAGGGTTATCCGTGAGGTTGAAGCCCGTATGAAGGAGGCTTCCGGGAAACTGGACTTCGAAAAGGCTGCCCTGCTCCGGGACCGAATCCGGGCGGTCAGGGAAGTTATCGATGCGCAGAAGCTGGCCGCCAGAGTGAGCGGCGAGCAGGATGTGATTGCCTTTGCCGGGGATAAGGATAAAACCTATACACAGGTATTCTTTGTGCGGAGTGGCCGTCTGGTGGGCCGGGAGAGCTTTGTACTGGAGGGCACTCGTTTTGAGGAGCCATCACGTATCATGACCAGCTTCATAGAACAGTTCTATCATGCCGCTTCCGGTATACCCCCCCTGCTCCTGTTGCAGCATCCTCCAGAGGACAGGGATTTTATCCAGAACTGGTTGCGGTCGAAAAGAGGGGGTCAGGTCCGGATTTATGTACCGCGGCGTGGTAGCAGAAAAGCTCTGGTTGATACTGTTGCCGAGAATGCCTGCCAGGGGCTGGAACAGATGAAGATCAGGCAAATGGCGGCTCCCAGAGTTATTGAATCCGCTCTTGAAGAGATAAAGAGTGAATTCAACCTGCGCTGCCCGCCGTTACGCCTGGAGGGATACGATATTTCCGATATTCAGGGCAGGATGGCGGTGGGTAGCCTGGTGGTCTTTGAGCAGGGAAGACCGAAAACCACTGCTTACCGGCGCTTCCGAATTAAGACTGTTCCCGGAGCCGATGATTATGCCATGCTTGCCGAGGTAATCAGCCGTCGCTTCAAGCGTTTGGGCGGGTCTTCTGGTGACTGGGCCGTTATGCCGGACCTGATATTGATCGATGGTGGCAGGGGTCAGCTCAATGCTGCCCTTGGTGCGATAGAAAGAGCAGGAGTGGGGCCTTTGCCGGTAGTGAGTATCGCCAAAGAAAACGAGGCGGTATTTATTCCTGGCAGGAGTGAGCCGGTAGTGCTGCCCGGAAACTCGGCGGGGCTACAGCTGCTGGAACGTGTCCGGGATGAGGCACACCGTTTTGCCATTGGTTACCACCGCAGGTTACGCAGCCGTAACAGTATGGCCTCGGCCCTGGATGAGATTTCCGGTATCGGCATGCGGAGACGCCGGGCATTGCTGCGCCGGTTCGGTTCCATTGCTGGCGTCCGCAGGGCATCCGTTGAGGATCTGGCTGCCGTTACCAATATGAACCGGGAACTGGCGAAAAGAGTAAAGGAGCAGCTATAAAGAATGCCGGCCAATCTGCCACCACAGTATTTTGAGGCTGAGAAGAGGTTCCGGTCTGTAAAAAACCCTGAAGATAAGGTGATGGCCCTTGAGGAAATGCTGGCAATTATGCCCAAGCACAAGGGCACCGATCACCTCAAGGCTGAGCTCAGGCGCAGGATAGCCAAACTGACCCAGGAGGCGGAAAAGAAATCCGGGGTAAAAAGGGCCTCGATGCTGATCGAGAAAGAGGGTGCCGCCCAGGTTGTCATTGTTGGTTTTCCCAACAGCGGTAAATCACGGCTGGTTGGCAGCACAACCAAGGCAGCGCCGCAGGTGGCTGATTATCCCTTCACCACCTATAATGCCATCCCGGGAATGATGGAGTTCGAAAATATCCAGATACAATTGGTGGATACTCCGCCCTTCAGCGAACAGCCCGTCGAGTGGTGGATGCGTCACCTCCTGGTACGTGCTGATGCTGTGATTTTGTTGATAGACCTGGCCGGTGAACCTCTGGTCCAGATGGAGGAAATTGTCCGCAAACTTGGTAAAATGCGGGTGGGGTTAATAGGGGGGAATCTGGAAAACGGGGATGAAACCATTATCTATCACAAGAGGGCCATGGTAGTGGCCAACAAGGTGGATCTGGAAGGGAGCGGGGATAAATATCTGTGGCTGAAGGAGAAGTTGCCCGGTACGTTACCGATTATCTCAGTATCGGCCAGTACCGGTATCGGGCTGGAAGAACTGCGCTGCCAGGTATACCGGATGCTGGATATTATCCGCGTTTATACCAAGGCTCCTGGCCATAAGCCGGAGCTTGATGACCCCATAGTGATTGCCCGGGGAAGCACCCTTGCTGATGCCGCCGAAGCGGTACACAAGGACTTCCGGGCCAATCTCAAGTACGCTCGTATCTGGGGTTCGGGGAAGCACGACGGGGTGATGGCCAAGCGGAACCATGTTCTTGAGGATGGCGATATCATAGAACTCCACCTGTGAATTCACCTTCTCAAGGCAAATTATATTTATTCGGTAGCGGTATTTTACTGTAACGTGCGGTTCTAGTATAATGGCTGGTGACAGGGGGGGTGCGTAAAATGAGTTTGCTTACCACAGTAATAGGTAGCTATCCCTTTAGCTATGACGAGCTGGGCAAGGAGGCCGTGGTCAGGTCGGTACAGGACCAGCTTGATGCCGGTGTTGACCTGGTCACCGATGGCCAAACCAGATACGATATGATAGGTTACTTTGCGCAGGCTATAGACGGTTATGCCTATGATAGGGCCAGCTCCCGGGGGGTGATCCGGGGAAAGATAGGCAAAGGAGACCCCGATATATTTCTACAGGACCTTGAAGTGACCCGTAGTATGGCAGAGCGTGTAAAAGGGAACATCACCGGACCGGTTACTCTGGTATTTTCCTCATCCATTGAGGGACACTACCGGGGTTTTCACGACCGGGAGGTCTATTTTGATACGGCCAGGGCGCTCCTGGATATTGCCCTTGACCTGCAGAGAAACGGTGTAGAGTGGATACAGATTGATGAACCATTCCTTTCCGTTGGTGCTCCTATGGATATCGCCCGTGAAGCAGTAGAGATTGTAGCCCGGGGGCTGAATGTCCCGGTAGCATTGCACGTTTGCGGCAATGTCAATCTTATATTCCGGGATATGCTGGAGTGGGAAGGTATCAGGATGCTTTCCCATGCCTTTATGGGGGATGGAAGCCTCGAAATACTTGATTACCCCGAGCTAAAGTTATCTGACAAGGTGCTGGGACTGGGCTGTATCGATACCAAAAGTACGCGGGTGGAAGAAATCGAGGAAATATCCGGCCTGATTGGTAAAGCTCTCGAGCGGGTGCCTCCGGAAAGGATAGCCATTCACCCCGACTGCGGCCTGCGTACTCTGCCCAGAGAAGTTGCCTTTGAGAAACTCCAGCGCATGGTGATTGCTGCTGATAGGGCCGTTGCATAGTAGACATTGAGCTTGACATAAGGTTTTAACTGAGACTGTATATTCACCTCTATTGACTTATTGTATCCGGTTATTGCGAATTTGGCGTGATGTTATCCATATTGCTTTCGTTGATATGAAAGGAGTTCTGTATGGCCAAGGTTAGAATGGGTGCCCAGCCACTGGTTTATCCTATGCCTGTTTTTCTGGTTGGAGCAATGGTGAGAGGCGAGCCCAATTTTCTGACGGCGGCCTGGGGCGGTATCGCCAACGGCGAGCCACCGATGGTGTCTGTGGCCATAGGGCATGACCGATACTCGCACGACGGAATCCGGGACAAAGCGGCTTTTTCGCTGAATATACCTCCGGCAAGTCTGGCCAGGGAATTGGACTATTGCGGCCTGTTCTCCGGGTCGAGCGTTGATAAGGTAACGAACTGTGGTTTCAGCTTGTTCTATGGCACGCTGGATAATGTGCCGCTTATTAGCCAATGCCCGGTCAATCTGGAGTGCCGGGTGGTGCATTCACTTGACCTGGGAAGCCATATGCTTTTCGTCGCCAGGATAGAAGAAGTTTATGTCTCTGAGGAATATCTCACGGATGGTGAACCGGACGTGGAAAAGATAGCACCGATAACGTATATCACTTCTCCGGCCAGCCAGTATCGTAAGCTGGGGGAGGTTATCGATAAGGCCTTCAGCTGCGGCAAAGAAATTTCTGGTGGAGGGTGAACAATCCTGAAAGGATACCGGCAACTGGTTCAGGGCTAACATAAACGGAGGCCGCTTGGAGGTGCTATATGCTAAGCAGTTTTTCGATAGCTGCCGCCAGGCCGCTGTTATTGACATCAAGGGTTACTTCGTCGGCGGTTGCCTTGACCTCATCCGGGGCGTTACCCATGGCAATGCTCAGACCGGCCGAGGCCAGTAGCTCGATATCGTTCATTCCATCACCGATAGCCACAATTTCACCTGTATCTATTCCCAGATGCTTCGATAGCGCCTCCATAGCGCTACCCTTGGATACTCCCGGAGCAACGATATTGACGAATTCGGTGTCCGGGTAGCTAGGTGTTTTAACCCGGGAAAAGCGTAGTCTGTCGGTGAAATGGTCACGGATGGCTTCCGTCTTGGCGAACTCTTCTGCCGAGGTGGTGATCATACCTGCCTTGATTATCGTATCCTGCTCCCAGAGATTGGCAAATTGGGTCATAGTGGGTTCAATACCGAAGAAATCACGGTGTAAATTGGAGGACCAGGTTTCCTGTTCCACATAATAACGGCTGGCTGAATATAGATCGATGCTGATATCGTTTTCCCGGGAAAAATCTATAATCTGCCTCAGGGTTTTCCGGCTTATGGGACGAGAATAAACCACACGTTCAGGCCAGGAACTACTCACCAGTGCACCGTCAAAGAAGATGTGGTAACCATCCAGCTCAAGCTGGGTGATAATGCTTCGGCAGGCCTGTATGGCTCTTCCTGTAGACAAACATATCTTCAGCCCCTGTCCGTTTGCCATGGATAGAGCCTTCCTGTTCTCCGTTGATATTGTACCATCGTTACTGACCAGCGTCCCGTCGATGTCAATAACTAATATCTTGTAGTGATTACCCGCCAACATGCCACCATATATTGCCATTGTTTGCTGTGCTTACTGGCACTGTTCTGGTCAGTGAATTGGAGACGGCGCTATTCATACCACCAGCTTACGACACGGGTGCCGAGGCCGGTGTGAATTGTGACCAGGGGGCCGATGTTGCTGATGTATATCTCTTCACACTGGAAGCGAGTCATAATCTCGTCCTTTAGTTGTCCTGCTTCAACCGGGGAGTCGGCGTGATTGATGACGACGTGCAGTTTTCCTTTGGGATGTTTACTGGCCATCATGCCAAATAGTGTTTCCAGGGTTTCTCCTTTGGTTCTGCACCTCGCAACTGGGGTGGTCTTTCCCCCGGTGGAAGCATCGAGCTTGAGTAATGCGGTATTGCTCACCTTGGAGTTTGCCCAGGGTCTTGCCTTATGTATCCTGCCACCCTTGGCCAGGTAATAAAGGTTGTCGGAGAGGATAACCTGATTCATCTTCTCGATCATATCAGTGGCCAGTCGTAGCAGTTCATCGAGACTGGCTCCGGACCTGTTGGCTCTGACCAGCTCGAGGGTTATCAACATCTGGGCCCCACCCCAGCTCTTGGAATCGAGTATCTCTATCTTCGTACCGGTCAATTCGTCCTTGACGAGGTCCCGGGCCAAGTTGGCTGATTGGACTGCCATACCCAAGTGTTCGCTATAGCCGATATATATGATCGATTCACCCTCTGTAGCCAACTTGCGGTATGCATTTACGAAGTCGTCTGGTGATGGCGATGATGTTGTGGGTAGCCTGTCGTTTTCCTTCCAGGCCGGAATTTTCTCGTAGAAGGAGGCCAGTTCGATCTCGTTTTCGGGGTACGACTCACCGTTCATAAGAATGTGTACCGGGGCCTGCAGGATGTCGTATTTGGCAGCCAGTTCCTCTGGTAAATAGCTTACAGTATCTGTCATAACGGCGGTATTTGCCATGTGCTAACTCCTTAATCCCATCAAGCGCTGATATATCTGCGGCCTTGATTTATTTTTATAGAGAGGTTTCGGACTGTGATTGATTATATCTTATCGGTCTACCTCTTGTCAGCCCGCACCTTATGTCCGGTGGTTATTGTTCATATCCGGGTGCGGAGAATATGTGATTAAGCGATAATCTGTAGTGATACGGTGATAGTGTTTATTTCTGCCCTTCCTCCGGGATTAGAAGGGAAAAACCACTTTCTTTGTCCCTGACCCTTGTTGCCTCCGCGTCGAGGATTTCATAGAGGATTACCTCAGCTACTATCCACGTTTCAACACCGGGTCTCAGGCATCCGCATATAGTGTGTCCCGCCCGGCCCAGTGCTGCGTGGATGTGCAGTACCGGTTTTCCCTCTTCGTCAGGAGCAAGTATGCCGACACCAACTACTTCATGAGCACCATCAACGGGTATATACATCGGTTCGGGAGGCATCTCCGTAGAACGGCGTGGACCGACCACTATCTCACCACCCCCGATACCGCCGACAAGCACGGCATGACCCAGAGATACGCCGTTTTCCATGGCAAAACGCTCGATACAGGAGGGTATCGTGTCTTCATCTTCAAGACGAATCACAAATACTCGTCCGATATTCCCCTGAGATATCTTCATTAATAGGCCCTTTATCTAAATCTTATGGAAACCGAATTGCACTGATGCTGGTCATGTTTTCGAACGATACTTCTATCATTACTTGCTTATCATCGTTACTTTAGTTAAGCTTCAGAATTTTGTCAAGGCCTTCAAGCTCTGGTGCCATAAATTGACTCATAGACATTCAAAATGATAGAATAAGCAAGTAAACAATAGGCTTTTCAATTACTTCATTCTACTTAATTCTTGGTAAACCGGGCAAAAATTTCTTTCCTACGATTACCGGTTGCCGCTATTTTCCGAGGCAGGTTGGTGATGAAAATTGCTGTTAGTGGGAAAGGGGGAGTAGGAAAGACCCTTATATCTGCACTGCTTTGCAATGAATTTGCCCGGTCGGGTTATTCTGTTATCGCTATCGATGCTGATCCCGATGCTAATCTGGCAACTACGCTCGGATTCCCCGAATCAGAGGATATTACCCCGATATCAAATCTCAATGAACTCATTGAGGAGAGAACGGGTGCCAGACCTGGTCAAGCAGCGTCATTCTTCAAATTGAACCCCAAAGTCAGTGACCTTCCAGACAAATATTCCCGGAAATATAACGGTATCAGCCTGATGGTGATGGGGCGGATAAAGAGGGGTGGCACCGGCTGCTACTGCCCAGAAGGCACACTATTGCAGGCCCTGCTGGCTCACCTGCTTGTGCAGAGAGGTGAAGTGGTCATACTGGATATGGAGGCTGGAATAGAGCACTTGAGCCGCGGAACTGCAAGGGCGGTGCAAAAGTTGATAATCGTGGTGGAGCCGGGACGACTCAGCATAGACACCGCACGTCGTATTGCCGGTCTGGCGGAAGACATTGGCCTGGGCAATATATCTGTTGTCGGGAATAAAATTAAAAATGAGCAGGATAAGGATAGATTAGCCTCAAGTCTGGTCGACTTCGAAATACTTGGATTTATACCCTATGATCCTGCGTTGGTGGAGGCGGAAATAGCTGGTATTCCCGGTGTTGAAGCCAGCCTTAAGGTTAACCAGGAGGTGAGCAAAATATATCGTATGCTGGTCTCCTGAGCGCCTGACGAAAATGAAAATGAACGGGGCTGAAACCGGGCAGGCTTAATCTTAATAACCTTTCTAATGGTGCCTACCTGCCGTATTGGCTGAAGCAGTTTGTGGCGGGTAGAGTCTTCCGTTGAGAGTTGATATAATTTCGGTAATATTAAACTGTATTTAGGAGGTACCATGGCTTACAACGCAGTGGAAATGAAAGACTGGCAGATTTCAGAGGCGGCAGAAAAAAATATGCCCACTCCTGATGAGTGGCGCGAAAAACTGGGGCTGGAAAAGGACGAGCTTCTGCAGCATGGAAGGCTGAGCAAGCTTGATTTCCTCAAGATTATGGACAGGCTCAAGGACAGGCCCGATGGCAAATATATCGAGGTTACCGCCATAACCCCGACACCGCTGGGCGAAGGAAAGAGTACTACGTCCTGTGGTCTTATGGAAGGAATGGGCAAGCGTGGCCTGAACGTGGGTGGTTGTCTCCGCCAGCCCTCCGGTGGTCCTACAATGAATATCAAGGGTACCGCTGCTGGAGGTGGTAATGCCCTGCTGATACCCTTGACCGAGTTCTCTATGGGTTTGACCGGTGATATTAACGATATTATGAACGCACATAACCTGGCTATGGTAGCCCTTACCGCCAGGATGCAGCACGAGCGCAACTATGATGATGAGCAGCTTGCCAGGCTTACCAGGATGCCTCGCCTTAATGTGGATCCGACCCGTGTAGAGATGGGCTGGATAATGGATTTCTGTGCCCAGAGTCTGAGGAATATCGTCATCGGACTCGGTGGTCGTGCTGATGGCTTTACCATGCAGTCCAAATTCGGCATTGCCGTAAGCTCCGAGTTGATGGCTATGCTTTCCATTGTCAGAGACCTGTCCGATTTGCGTGAGAGAATGGATAAAATAACAGTGGCCTTCGATAAGAAGGGTAATCCGATTACTACAGGTGACCTTGAAGTGGGCGGCGCCATGACAGCATGGATGCGCAATACTATCAACCCGACGCTTTGTAGTACGGTGGAGTACCAGCCCTGTATGGTCCATGCCGGCCCATTTGCCAATATAGCAGTGGGTCAATCCTCCATTATAGCGGACCGAATTGGCCTCAAGATGTTCGACTACCATGTTACTGAGAGCGGTTTTGCCGCCGATATCGGTTTCGAAAAGTTCTGGAACGTAAAGTGCCGCTTCAGCGGGCTTAAGCCGCATGTCTCGGTACTGACGACCACCATCCGCGCATTGAAGATGCACGGTGGTGGGCCCAAGGTGGTAGCCGGCCTGCCCTTGCCTGAGGCCTATACCAAGGAGAACCTGGAGCTTCTCGAGAAGGGTTTGCCCAATATGCAGCATCTCATCGATGTTATCCGTAAATCCGGTATCAATCCGGTGGTCTGCATCAACTGCTTCCACACCGATACCAAGGCGGAAATAGATATGGTGAGAAAAGCAGCCGAGGCAGAGGGTGCACGATGTGCTGTATCTACCCACTGGGCAGATGGTGGTGATGGTGCACTTGAACTGGCCGATGTGGTCAAGGAAGCCTGTGAAGAGGAGAACGAGTTCCGTTTCCTGTATCCCAACGAGATGAAATTGAGGGATAGAGTGGACAAGATTGCCAAAGTTGTCTATGGTGCCGACGGTGTATCCTGGTCTCCTGAGGCTGAGGCCAAGGCGAAGCGCTTCGAGGCTGACTCCAAGTATGACGAGTACGCTACCATGATGGTAAAGACACACCTCAGCCTTTCGCATGACCCATCCTTGAAGGGTGTGCCCAAGGGGTGGACTCTTCCCATTCGCGATGTATTGATTTACTCCGGTGCTAAATTCCTCTGTCCCTGTGCTGGTACAATCAGCCTGATGCCGGGCACGTCCTCTGACCCTGCCTTCAGGAAGGTCGATGTCGATGTCAATACCGGGAAGGTAATGGGCCTGTTTTGATCAATCTGGTTTGCTTATTGCATTGGAGCTGATTTGAGGGAATCCAGGGTTTATAACGAGGTTAAGGTTCACTTTGAGCCCGACAATGTCGATATTGTCGTTGGAAAGGGAACGAACCTGCTGAAGGCGGCCATTGATGCCGGTGTGCATATCTCCGCGTCCTGTGGGGGTGCTGGTGTCTGCGGCACCTGTAAGGTTGTCGTAGAAAAGGGGGAGGTGCAGGGGGGTGGTGAGGGCCTTTCCCCTGAAGAATGGAAACAGGGGATACGCAGGGCCTGTCGAAGCAATATACTTACCGAATTAACGGTAAGTATCCCGGTGGAATCAAGGCTGGAGACGGCGGTGGTTGGCCGGGAGAAGCGTGTGTCGGCAGCTGGCGCCGATTTAATAGAAGCAACGGCGACAGGTTGGAGGTTCAAGCCCCCGTTGAGTAAGTGCTATCTCGAATTGCCAACGCCTACACTGGGGGATAATACCTCCGACCTGTCCCGGTTACTGAGAGAGTTGAGGAAACACTGTAATCTCAGTTCTACTGGTGTGGACCCCGGGGTATTGCGGAAGCTACCCCGGGTGCTTCGCCGGAAGAAGTATCGGGTTACGGCTACCACTCTGGTAAAGGCGATTAAGACTAAGTCCGATAAGCGCAAAACGACTCTGATAAATGTTGAACCGGGCAATACCATCAACAAGCACTATGCTCTGGCTTTTGACATCGGCACGACTACTGTCTGCGGCCAGCTGCTTGACCTGAACCGTGGGGAGGTGGTGGCTGAAGCTGTTACTGTTAACCGGCAAATAGTCTACGGGGAGGACGTGATTACCCGTATCGCCCGCTCCCAGAGACCCGGTGGGTTGAAGGAACTTCATCGTGCTGTGGTAAACACGATCAATGAGATAATAGTCGAATTAATGGCCAGGGGTAATGCTCGCATGACTGATATAGGGCATATGACCGCTGCCGGTAACACCACAATGACGCATATCCTCCTTGGCATTGATCCCAAATATATTAGACTGGCGCCTTATACCCCCGTGGCCAGCTTTTTCCCCCCGGTTAAGGCACGATCACTGGGAATCCGTAGTGCAAGGCATGTTCACCTCTTTTCCTTTCCTTCCGTGTCTAGCTATGTCGGTGGTGATATTGTCTCGGGAGTAGTGGCATCGGGAATGCATCAGAGCAAAAAGCTGACCTTTTATATTGATATCGGTACCAATGGAGAGATTGTTATCGGTAATTCGGAATGGATGGTAACTACCGCATGCTCGGCTGGTCCGGCCTTTGAAGGCGGTGGCATTAGGCACGGTATGATAGCCGCCAGTGGTGCGATTGAGGATTTTGATATTGACTCGCAATTTGAGCCGGAGGTCCACACCATCGGTGGAGAGAAGCCGAAGGGTATCTGTGGTTCAGGGCTTCTAAATATTGTCGCCAGACTGCTTGAATCCGGTTTGATAAGTCCCAACGGCAAGTTCAATGTAGATGCTGGTACGGCCGGGATCAGGAGAGGCAGCGATGGCTATGAGTATCTCATTGTGGCGGCGGCTGATACCCAGATTGGGAAGGATATCGTTATTACCGAAGTGGATATAGATAATCTGCTGCGGGCAAAGGCTGCGATGTATGCCGGCTGCAAGACGTTGTCGAGTAGCGTGGGTATCCCCTGTTCCGATCTTGAACGAGTCATCATTGCTGGTGCCTT